>JAQVBK010000133.1 GCA_028690365.1 Candidatus Cloacimonadota bacterium | reverse complement strand
ATTACATACGACATACTTAGGACTTCCCTTTGAATTACGGACAAACTGCCATTTCTTTCCGGTAGGGAAGCCACCACCACCACGTCCGCGTAGTCCTGATTTCAGGATAATGTCAATGGTCTCTTCAGGTGTTTTGTTGGTAAGGACTTCGCCTAAAGCTTCGTAACCGCCTAGAGCGATATATTCTTCCAGGCTGTCCGGATTTATGTAACCGCAATTGTGTAATGCTACTTTGGTCTGTTTTTGGTAGAAAGGTATTTCATCAATTGTGCCCATAACCTTGTTTTCGCCTTCAGTGATCATGAGTCTCTTTAGCGGTCTACCCTTAATGAAATGTTCAGCGACGATTTCTTCCACGTCATTTTCTGATACTTTTTTATAGAAAATTCCTTCAGGATAAATCATCATAACAGGACCGTAGTCGCATGGTCCCATACAACCTGTTTCGATAATTTTAATTTCTGATAAGAGGTCATGAGTTTTTAAGACCTCATTCATTTTTTCCTTTATTTTCAGTGCGCCGGCAGAAACGCAACCGGATCCGCAACAGATAAGGACATCAATTCTTTTAGCTGGCATGAGCCACCCCCATTATTCTTCAGTAGCAACTACATAATCTGTAACAATATTACCATTTACTATATGTTCTGCTACCACTCTTTTTGCTTTTTCTGAATCCATATATCCGTAAGTGACTTTTGCTTTTCCTTCTTCAACGATGTCTACGACAGGTTCCATTGAAGATAGACCTTTTTCACCGGTCTGGGTAACCATAACATCCAATAATTGGCGTTTCGAAATTTCGTCTAAAAAAGTTTTCATAACATCTCTAGCGCCCATAGCTATTCCGGCTGTGCCCATACCGACTATCACTTTTATTCTGCATTCTGAGCTTCGCAGTTTCATGTTCTGCTGAGCTTGTTCACGAATTTTTTTGAGATCTGCTAGTGTTTTCATTATACTTCCTCCAGGTTAGTTTTTTTTATACCTTCTTTTAATGCTTCATCAATAAACATGACAACATCCGGATAATTTATTGGAATATCGCCTAATTCCTCTTTAATTGCTTTTGTATCAAAATCGAAATCTACCGTGTCATTGAAGCCAATTCTTTCCAGATGCAAATTAAAATCGGTCTCGGTATGACCAATTATTGCACTTAAAATTGTATCGCCAACTTTGCCCAAGGGCATTCTATCAATAGAGTCGTATGCAAAAGCTGCATTTATGACTGTTCCTTTTCCGAGAAAACTATCAATTCGAAAATATCCGTTACACTGTTCAGCATTCTGCTTAAACAGCGGTATACCCAAACCCACTTTTTTTTTGCGTTCACTTTTGGAAGTATAAAAAGGGTCTTGAGCCATTTTCAGAGTTTCTTCATCCATTCCTGTTCCGTTATCGGATATTTCAAATGAAAGCAGATTTCGCATCAGATTTGCTGAAATGGAAATCTTGATTTCAGTAGCTTCTGCTCTGACTGAATTTTCGATAATATCAAGCAAGTGTAAAGATATGTCCTGCATTCTTATGCTTCTTTACGATATTTGTCCAGAATTTCTTTTACTTTCTTTGCTGAATCAATTCGGCCGTAAGTATCTTCTCCAATAACAAAAACCGGAGCCAGCGAACATGCGCCAACACATCTTACTGCTGCAATTGTGAACAGCTTGTCTTCGGTAGTTTCGTTTAATTTACATCCGACGTTTTCTTCTATCATTCGCAGTAGTCTGGGAGAGCCTTTTACATAGCAGGCTGTTCCCATACAAACATTGATGATGAATTTACCCCGGGGAATCATGGAGAAGAAGTTATAAAAAGTAACTACTCCATAGACTTTGCTGATAGGGACTCTGATTTCCTGAGCAATGAACTCTTGTACTTCTATCGGTAGATAACCGAAGATTTCCTGAGCCTCTCTCAGTATCTCGATGAGTGGATCCTGCAGTTGTTTCTTTCCATCAATTACTTCTTTTAGTTTTTGAAATAGCAGGGCATTTTTTTCATGAAATTCTGCCATGTTGCCTCCCGTTTAATTTATGATTATTAATATGTTTTGAGCGCTCGGTTTCCAATTTTCTTACATGCCATTTTCAGTTCCCGAATTGTTGGTTTTTCTATGTAGAATTCACTGAATCCCGAAGCAATATCGTTTAAATAATGAGCATCTGAATTTCTGATAAAAGCGAAATTTTTCAGATATGAGTTGTCTTCTAAAAATTTCTGTATATTGCACTTTGCTGTTATTCCCAAAGCATCGTAATCAGAATCAGGGGGAATAAAGCCAAGTTGACCAATTATGCTGAATGTTACTGCATCAACATGGGCAGGGAAACATAATCCATCATATTCTCTAATTTTCAAAACAGTTTCATCAATAGTCCAGTTGATGGAATTTATTAAGGCTTTTTCTTCAAACCGGATGATATTCTCTTCTGCATCAATGACCACTTGGTCGCCGAAATAGTCAGGGTCATTCTTTACAGAAGGAAGAACCTCATATACTTCTTTTTCGAAAGCTAAGGCCTTGTCGACATCATCGAATAGACTAACAATATGGATTTCTTCAGAAGTTTGAATTTCCATACCCATAAAACAGAATATTCCATAGCGATTTGCAACTTTTCTGAAGGCCAGGCTATTTCCCATTGAATTATGATCTGTGATGGCGATTATATCCAAACCTTTTCTGAATGCAGTCTGTATAACATTGTCGGGAGACATTTCCAGATCTCCGCAAGGTGAAAGGACTGAGTGAATGTGCAAATCAGCTTTGTACCACTTCATTTTAATCTGACAGTATTTAACTAACACTATTGATTTAAGTTAGTAGAGAATACAATATTCCGGCGATTTTAAATGTCGAGAGTGGACTTGATATAAGTGCAATTCCTTCTTCTTCGGCCTTTTGTATGACTGTCTGATCAGGGGTAGAATTCTTACTGAAAACAATGGCGGGTATTCCTGCAAGTGATGCAACAGCAATAACATTCAGATGTTTCATGATGGTAATCCACACTTGGTTTTTGAGAGCATTTCCCATTACATCACTGAGTAAATCTGAGACATATCCACCTTCAATTTCTATTGATTCGGGATCAATGTTTACTGTTTCAAGTTTACCCTCTATCGATGAAATTACTTCATTAAGATATATCACAGTTCCTCCTTTTTATTTTTGGATTTTTTCTGTTTAAGTCTTACCAGACAATCATCAAGGCTGGCTTTTCCGTTTACAATGTCTTCAGCGAGAGCCTGACAGGTTGGAGAGCCACAGGCACAGCAGTTGATTCCGGGTAATTGAGCCAGAATTTCATTAAGCATTTTCATTTTTGAAATAGCTACTTTGATATCATCATCAAGTTGCATCACTGGTCTGGGTTCCAGAGGGATTACATCATATTGTCCCTGATTATATAATTCAATAAAATAGTTTGTATCAAGAATGTGGGAGTATTCTTCTCTCTTTCGGCGAAGAATACGGCTGGTAGAAACAAAAGGATTCTCTACATTGAATCCACCTCCGGCACAACCATTAATACAGCTCTTTAAAACGATATAATCAAATCCTTCTATTTGTTGATTTTCTATTTTTGACAGTATTTCGATAACGTTATGTATTCCGGTTACAGCCATAACTTTCATACCTTCTGCTCTGACGCTGTCGGCTTCCTGACCGGGTACTGCCCAGCCGTAACCCTTTGTCAGGCTTTTCTCGGGAGCAATGGGACAATCTTTGTCATAGAGATTCTTCATGACTTCATTGAAGGCTTCCCTGACCGAAATTGCACCCTGATGATATGGTTTAGTTGCACCTTCAGGTTGATAGACTGAAGTCACCATAGCTATGCATGGCACTATGGCAAATATTCCAATTTTCTCATCATCTATATTCTTATCCCTGGAAATTTTATGACGGTAATACTGTGCCAAAACACTCATAGTTGATTCGAGTGTCAGAATATTTTCCAGTAAAGACGGATATCTTGCCTGAATCAATCGAACTACTGCCGGACAGCTTGTTGAGAGAATCGGTCTTTTTTGGGGATTTTTTGTAATAAAATCTCTAATCATTGAACTCATTGATTCTGTGGCTTCTGCTTCGTCGATAACCAAATCAAAACCGATTCCTTTTAGAATTTCTTTTACTTTATCATATGGATAAACATCAGAAAACTGTCCGGGAAAACAATAATCGGTTATTGCAATTTTGTATTCATAGTCTTTTATTACATCCAATTTATCAGATATAGCAACCAAAGCTCCGTACTTGCAGGCTGTTAAACATTCGCCGCAATCAATACAACGATTGGAATCTACCTCTACTTTATTGTTCCTTAATCTGATTGCTTCTGTTGGACATACACGTACACAGGCTGTACAACCAGTGCATTTTTCATTTATTATTTTAAAAGCATGGAAATATTCTTTCATAATATCACTTCTTAAAATGGACTAATATTTCTAGTTTAGTTGGTTGATTTTCTGCAGATTCTATATGCAGAACATCAGAGTTCTTTTTGATGTTTGGTAATCCAAGACCAGCTCCAAATCCCATTTCCCTAACCAACTGAGAAGCTGTGGAAAACCCTGGGATAAGGGCTTGTTCAATGTCTTTTAATCCGGGTCCGTAGTCAGAGAAAATTATATGAACGAGATCCGGATGAATGTAGCAAAATATTTTGCCTCCGAGAGCATGAGCAGTAATATTTATTTCTGCTTCATAGGAAGCAATAGCGACTCTTCTGAGAGTATCAGAGTCTACACCAAGTCTTTTTAAAAGAGCTTTATTTGCGGAAGAAGCTTTACCTGAGTGTATAAAATCTTTTTCAGCGATTTCGAAATCCATTTGCATCTCCGGAGTTTCCTTGCCTGAAAAGAATTCTTTACTGCGTTCTTCATGTTGGGGATTATAGTGCCAGTATTCTACCATATTTAGATCCTGCAACTTCTTAGACCTAGATTGTAAAGTAATCCGCTGGATTTATAAAGAGTAAATTTTGTAGAAATCAACGGAAGTCCTCTTTCTGCAGCCATTTCAATAATTTCTTCTGAAGGAATTTTTCCACGAACGAAAACAATTCCCTGCAATTCAATCATGTCGGAGAGTCTGATAATCTGAGGATTTGTCAGACCGGTTAGAACCATTGTCGGTTCTGTTACGCACATTAGTACATCACTAATGAGATCTGCTCCAAAAGCACACGTTATCTCCAGTTCCAGATCTATATCTGGAGTTAAAATCTCAGCTTCCAGAACTTCAATTATTTGTTTTAATTTCATAGCCCTTATCCTGTTTTTTATTGAGTGAACCATCAGTCTGACGGTTATTTTTGACTTTGTTAAGTAAAATGGCCAGATCGGGTGACATATCGTGTTGTAAAACAAAAACTTTGCTTGGTACTTCTAAAGAATTCATTGAAAAATTCCAAATTACATTAATGTTAGAGTTGACCATCAGATCAGCAACTTCCTGTGAACGACTTTCCGGAACCGTAATGATTCCCATTTCAATGTTCTGATTGCTAATGTAATGATTGAATTGGGTGATGGGGTAGACTGGGATGCCAAATTTTTTGATTCCTGTTTTTCTTGCATCGGAGTCAAAAGCAATTTCTATGTTAACTCCATAATTGATCAGGTCTTTATATGCCATGAGTGAAGAACCAATTTTTCCGGTTCCAACCAAAGCTGCTTTTGTAAAAATGTCCCAACCCAGAAAAGACCTTAGTGAAACTATCAAATCTTTGACATCATAACCGCATCTTTGTTTGCCTTCAATACCAGCAGTGGCAAAATCTTTACGGATCTGGATAGAACTGAGATTGAGTTTCTTTGCAATTTCTGAAGATGAAATAAATTGATTTTGGTCTTCAATACTTTGAAGGAAATGATAATAAACAGGCAATCTCTGCAAAATTCGGTTTGATATCTGAGTGTTGCTGTTCTCTTCAATAATCATTTCTTTCTCATCATCCTGTGTTCTTATTAAGTGATTTTCTTTTTTTTGATTATCCTCTGTTAAATTGATAAATAATTATCAATTAATGTCAAAAATTGCTCTTGAGTATTAATGTCAAGTCTTTAGATTTCTTTTTTACACAAGTACATTACTTATAAATCAGCTTTGTAAAATGCCGGAAAACGAATATTTGTCAGATGAAAATTCATCTCAATAGCTGTTGATGATTAATTATATACTTGACATGTTTTTCCATTCAAAAAAACGGTCTTGAAAATTAATTATCAGGAATATAAAAATGGCTAAAGTAAAAAAAATCGTGAGAAAGAAACATTGGATTCAGGATAATTTTGAAGCTCTTCTGTTTGCTTTCGTTGTGGCAATGATCATTAGAAATTACACCTTTCAAAATTTTAAAATTCCCTCATCTTCAATGGAAAGCACTCTTTTGATTGGCGACTATCTGGTAGCCAACAAAGTTAAATACTATTTTACAGATCCCAAACGTGACGACATAGTTACTTTTCAATATCCGGTTGATACTGTAGAACCTGAACCAAGAGAAAGGTTTGTGAGGCTTATCAAACCTATATACTGGAGCAAGGATAAGAAATTCTTCAAATATCATTCCAAAAGAAATGTGGTGAAGAGAGTCGTTGGTATGCCAGGAGATAAGGTTGAAGTAAGAAATAAAGTCGTCTACATAAATGATGAAGAATACAAAACGGGATTTGAACAGTATATAGATCGCCGATATATTCCGCGTGAATATGATGGGCTAATAGTAGAAGGTAAATCATTCTGGCGTGAAAATATGGGAAGTCGGGATAATTTCGGTCCTGTAGTTGTACCGCAAGGTAAGTATTTTGTTCTGGGTGATAATCGCGATGTTAGTGCGGACAGTCGTTTCTGGGGCTTTTTGGACAGAAAAGATATAACTGGCAGTCCTGCTTTAATTTTTTTCTCAATTGATGAGGTTTATAAACAAATTCGTTGGGATCGATTTATGAAACTGGTGAAATAACACTAATTACCAGGAATTGATAACACAACTTACAACAGAGGAACTATGTTTAAAAGCTTACTGAAATTAATCTGAGTTACTGCAAAAATCCGGGTCGGATTTGAGCAGGTATTATCAGGGAGGTTATTATTTATTAGTAATTTACTGTAGACTCGCTTTAACTCCTATCCGGCGCAGAACATCCGGGAGGTGTTAAATTATGGTACAGAATTTTTACAAAGCAGATTCTGATAGCGATATCAAAGAGACATTAGCTAACATTTTATCTAAAGAGAAGTATTTCCCCCTTACAACAGGTCAAATTTCAACTAATCTATCCAAAATAATCAATACGAAGAAAAACTCCCAAATTCTGACTGCATTAACAGAATTACAGGAACGTAAAGCTATTATCGAAATGGATTCTTTATCAGGGAAGAGATATTTCTCAACCCATAATCTTAATCTGTTGAGTGAAAGAATACTGCATACATTAATGCTCTATCACAAAAAACATCCTGAAAAAGCAGGATTGTCTGTCTCTGAAATCAGAAAACATCTCGCCAATGATAATCAAAAGAAAAAACAAAAAGTGATTTGCTCTGATTTACTGAATTTTCTTATCTCAGAATTGAGTCAGAATAAGGAGATAAAGGTTCAGCAAAACATCGTATCACTTACCTCCTTTCAACCAGCAACAAGACATATAAATGAGAAAATAGACCAATTCATCCACCGATTCCAACAGGAATTTAACTTTAAAAAAATCACTGAAGAAGAGTTGGCTGAAATAGCGAAGATGCCACTCAGTAATTTTAAAACAATCCTGAACGAAATGAAAAATAGAAGATTGTTTATTAAAATAGCCGATAATATCTTCATAGATCATCTTTCTTTGAGAAAGTTCAAAGAAAAAGTGAAAGAGATAATTAAAAATAAAGGACAGGTTCACCTGAAAGAATTTACAGCTGAATTCAAGGTTTCCCGGCAGAATATTTACCCTTTTCTTGATTATCTTGATTCAATTGGATTTACCAGAAGAGTTGATGATAAAAGAGTTCTGGCAGAAAGCAAGAATATTTTTGTGCTTGAAGCTGGCAAACAAACAGCTGAAACGAGATCTGAGATAGATTGTAGAAACAGCTTGACAAACCAAAAGCCTGAAATGGCAAAAAAGGAGTGCGTATGAAAAATTATCTGAGTACAAGACTTGGAATCATCCTGGTCGGAGCGTTTATCGGAGTAGTAGCTGTGCTACTGCAATACTTCGGAAACCCACCCAACATGGGTATTTGTGTTGCCTGTTTTGAAAGAGACATTGCCGGCTCTTTGGGTTTTCATGCCGCAAAAGTTGTGCAATATCTCCGCCCCGAGATTATCGGGCTTCTCGTGGGAGCTTTCTTTGTTTCTTTTTTAAAAAAAGAATTTCGTCCCCGTGGTGGTTCTTCCACTCTCATTCGTTTTTTTCTTGGTATTTTTGCCATGATTGGTGCATTGGTTTTTCTGGGTTGTCCCTGGAGAACAATTCTCCGTATTGCCGGAGGTGACCTTAACGGTATTGTAGGATTATTAGGATTAATCTTTGGTGTCTTTTTAGGCGTTGTTTTCCTGAAGAAAGGCTATAATCTGGGGCGCTCCCAGTCTTTGAAAAGTCCTGCTGCCGGATACCTCATGCCCGGATTGATGCTGGCGCTTCTATTGTTGCAGCTTATTGGTTTTTCCAAACTGCAAACTAGTGTCGATGGACCAGGTTCTATGCAAGCTCCCTTAATAATAAGTCTGGTAGTCGGGCTTATAATTGGAGTAATTGCCCAGAGAAGTCGTTTCTGTACAATGGGTTC
>JAQVBK010000132.1 GCA_028690365.1 Candidatus Cloacimonadota bacterium | reverse complement strand
ATAGATTGTCACGGTGTTGGATATGAAGTTACAATACCTGTCAGTACTTACGAAAAACTTCCTTTAATCAATAACGAAACTCTCCTTTTTATTCACTTCTATATGAACGATGAAGGAATAAGGCTTTTTGGATTTCACACTACAATTGAAAGAGAATTATTCAGACTTCTTCTGGGTGTATCAAGAATTGGTCCTAAATTGGCAATTTCAATTCTATCGGGAATTACGAAAGACAGCCTTATCTCTGCAATAGGTATGGGAAAGGAAGATGTGCTTGCCAGTGTTCCGGGATTAGGAAAGAAGTCAGCTCAAAGAATCATCATTGAACTTAAGGATAAAATCGATAAATTTGAATTTGGGACTGATTATCAATCTTCAAATTTTGATTCTACCTTACAAACACTTGAAGTTGAAAATGCTCTTTCAGTGCTGGGATACAAGATTGCAGATATCAGAAAAGTGCTTAAACCTATTATGCAGGAAGGTTCAACTCTGTCTACTGAGGAAATGATTAAAAAGGCAATAAAAGAATTATACAGAATGAAAAACTGATTACAGAGGTAAAATGACAGATGTCCGCAAAGAAGCATATAACATTATTCTGAAAACAGTGAAAAATAATCACTTTTCAGATAAATTACTTGCTCAGGCAGTCAAAAAGATACGCGATGAGGGAGAAGATACAAATTTTCTCTACACACTTGTGAAGGGTACTATTAAGATGCAAAAAAATCTTGATTTTATCTGTTCCCTATATACCGAAAAAAAGAAATATGAAGCAACTGATTTGAAGATAAAAGTTCTGCTGTTTCTTGCACTATATCAAATCAGATACTGCTCTTCTGTTCCTGATCACGCAGCAGTAAACGAAATGGTAGAATTGAGTAAAAAACTATATGATGAGAAGATAGCAAGTTTTGTTAATGCAGTTCTCAGAGAATATTTGAGAAGCCCTGAAATAGAATACCCTAGTGATCCGGCAAAAAGAATAGCAATTGAACATTCTTTTCCGGAATATATTATTGAAAATTGGTTAGAGGAATTTGGTGAAGAAAATACAGAGTATCTATGCATGTATTACAACGAAGTACCCAGACTACACATCAGGGTGAATTCAACAGTAACCACTACCCATAAACTTAAAGAGTATTTTCGTAAAAGAGATATCATTCTGGAAGAATCACCATTTTCTTCTAAAATGCTGATTTCAAAACAAGCTTCAGATGTGCTTGCTAATGTTAGTTTTGATGAAGGATATTTTAGTATTCAAGATACTTCATCTGCCTTGATTGTAGAATTACTCAATCCTAAACCAGGTGAATCAGTAATAGATTTTTTTGCAGGGAGAGGTGGGAAAGCCGCTTATATAGCTGAGTTAATGCATAGTAACGGAGAATTGATTGCTATAGATAAAATTCCCAACAAGGTGAAGGAAATGAAGAAAAGTTTCGAACGACTGTCTCTGGACTCAACTCATTTCATCACAGAAGATGCTTTTAGATACGGTCCTGTTGCTCCGGCATATAACAGGGTGCTGCTGGATGTTCCTTGTTCCGGCTGGGGTGTGTTTCAGAAGAAGTCTGAATTGCGCTGGCAAATGAATCAGGACATAAACAGTCTTCTGAAAATTCAGGAGAAAGCCCTCAATATGGGTGCTAATTTTGTAAATGACGGTGGGATACTTGTTTACAGTACTTGTACTTTGAATAGAAGTGAAAATGAAGAACAAATCAGTAAATTTCTGAGCAGAAATAAAAATTTCATTCTGGAGAATGCGGGTGATTATTTGGATAAAACGCTGGTTGATAACGGATACCTCAAAACAATTCCGTATCTGCATCATTTGGACGGAGTATTTGCTGCCAGAATGAGAAAAAAATCTTAGAGGAGACTATGAAAATCAAAGCTTTTTTCGTCAGCATAATTATCTTAATGCTTCTTTTTGTTATTGCTTTTTTAGGAACAAATCTGTTTTTGAAAGCGTATGTTGAACATCGAAATGAAGTAAAAGTGCCCAATTTGATTGGTAAGAATTTCGAGGTCGCCAGAAAGGAAGCTCAGAATCTGAAACTTTTTGTGCAACAGGTTGAGTTCCAAAACAGCAGCGAAGTTCCCAAAGGACGAATACTCAGCCAAAATCCGGCACCAGATAAGATGACAAAAATCAGCAGAACTATTGAGGTTTCAGTAAGTAATGGACCAGAATTAGTCAGAGTACCTTACTTAGACAATATAACTGCCAATGAAGCTTTAGTCAGACTCAAAAATGCCAATCTGGTTATGGGTAAAAAGGAGTCCAGATACAGCGATATTGTGGAAGCAGGAAAGATAATTTACTCTGATCCGGCAGCTGACGAACTGGTAGCTAAAGGTTCAGTAATAAACATTGTTGAAAGTTTGGGGAAACTGCCTGATTCTTCAGGAGATAGAGATCGTTGGCGTAATTTGCTGGAAGGAGCCAGAGCGAACTAAAATATTGATATATAAGCATATGTGACAGCGTCAAAAAAAAAAGATTTTTATTGATTTTTATTGCCACAATTTAAATTTAACACCCAAAAGTAGGATTGAATAAATTGGTTTAAAAGCTTAATTAATCATACAATTTATACGATCTGTGAACTCATTATCATTATTTTTAATGTTAAATTAATTAACAAAGCAAGTAAGGAGATTTTATGACTGAACAAAATTACAACGCTGGCAATATAAAAGTCCTGAAAGGACTTGATGCAGTAAGAAAAAGACCCGCAATGTACATAGGCGGTACAAGCGAAAGGGGACTTCATCACTTGGTATATGAAGTGGTAGACAATAGTATAGATGAGGCTCTTGCCGGTTACTGTGATACAATTGTTGTTATAATAAATAAAGATGGCTCAGTTACAGTAGATGATAACGGACGTGGAATTCCTGTAGAAATGCATAAAGAAGAAAACATGCCTGCTGTTCAAGTGGTCATGACAGTTCTTCACGCAGGTGGTAAGTTTGACAACAAAAGTTATAAAGTGTCAGGTGGTCTGCATGGAGTTGGCGTTTCTGTTGTAAATGCATTGTCGGATTTTCTGGATGTAACAATTCATAAAGATGGCAAGATATACAATCAAACCTACTCAAAAGGTATTCCTACCAAAGAATTGACTGTAATAGGAGATACTGATAGAAAGGGAACAATTGTTACCTTTCTGCCTGATCCTACTATCTTTGAAACAACGGAGTTTAGTTTTGATTATCTAGCTGTAAGATTGAGAGAATTGGCATTTCTGAACAAAGGAATCAGAATTGTATTTCGTGATGCCAGAAATGAAAGAACACATGATTTTAAATATGATGGCGGAATTGTATCTTTCGTTAAATATCTCAACGAAAATAAAAAGTTGGTTTATTCCGAACCGGTTTATATCGAGGGCAGTAAAGATGATATTGAGTTTGAAGTATCTCTTTTGTATAATGAAGGATATCAGGAGCAATTGTATACATTTGCCAACAATATTAACACGATTGAAGGCGGTACTCACTTAAGCGGATTTAAATCAGCTTTAACCAGGGCTGTTAACACGTACATCAAAAATGAAAATCTCTTGAAAAATGATAAGCTGAACCTTCAGGGAAATGATATCAGAGAGGGTTTGACAACAGTTCTGAGCGTGAAACTGGGTAATCCGCAATTTGAAGGACAAACTAAAACAAAACTCCAGAATTCAGAAGTAGAAGGTGTGATAAATTCTATTGTCTATGAAAAGCTGATGGAGTATTTTGAGGAGCATCCAGCCGAAGCAAAAAATATCTCAAATAAAGCAATTCTGGGAGCAAGATCGCGGGAGGCTGCTCGTAAAGCAAGAGAATTGACCAGAAGAAAATCTGTTCTGGAAAGTGGAAGCTTGCCGGGCAAACTGGCAGACTGTTCTATATCGGATCCAACTCTTTCGGAAATTTTTCTGGTAGAGGGTGATTCTGCAGGCGGTTCTGCAAAAATGGGTCGAGACCGAACTTTTCAGGCTATTTTGCCTCTCTGGGGGAAAATGCTCAATACTGAAAAATCGAGAATTGATAAAGTTCTGATAAATGACAAAATTCAACCAATTATTTTGGCTCTGGGGGCAGGGATTGGTGAGGAATTTGACGTTACTAAACTGAGATATGATAAAATCATTATTATGGCCGATGCGGATGTTGACGGACAACACATTGCCACTCTATTGCTTACCTTCTTTTTCCGTTATATGCGCCCACTTGTTGAAACCGGACATGTTTACATTGCCAGACCTCCTTTGTTTTTGGTGCAGAGGGGTAAACAGAAAAAGTACGTTTATTCTGAATCAGAGAGAGATAAGATAATTGCAGAGTTTGGCGGTACCGGACTGCATGTTCAACGCTATAAAGGACTTGGTGAGATGAATGCAGATCAGCTTTGGGAGACGACTTTGGATCCTGAAAGAAGAATACTTACAGCTGTTAAACTGGATGATGCGATAGAAGCAGACAGGATTTTTACGGTTTTGATGGGAGATGACGTTGAACCCAGAAGAAAATTTATTGAAGAGAATGCGAAGTATGTCAGCGTTGATGTTTAATTTGGGATGAGATGGAGGACAAAATGATTCATGACAAAACAAGAATAGAAAACATTGAAATTGAAGATATAATGAAAAAATCCTATCTGGAGTACTCTCTCAGTGTAATTGTAGCCAGAGCTTTGCCTGACGTAAGAGATGGGCTCAAACCTTCTCAGCGCAGGATACTTTATGCAATGAAAGAGCTTAATCTGATTCCGGGGAGAGGATTTCGTAAATGTGCAAAGATAGCAGGTGATACGTCAGGTAATTATCATCCACATGGTGAACAGGTAATTTATCCTACACTTGTGAGAATGGCTCAACCCTGGAGTTTAAGATATATGCTTATTGATGGGCAGGGTAACTTTGGTTCTCAGGATGGAGATCCACCGGCTGCTATGCGTTATACCGAGGCCAGATTACAGAAAGCTAGTGTAGATCTGATGGATGATATCGACAAAGATACTGTGGATTTTCAATCCAATTATGACGACACCAGAAAAGAACCTGTAGTTTTTCCTTCAAAGTTTCCCAATCTGCTTGTTAATGGTTCATCCGGTATTGCTGTTGGTATGGCAACTAACATGCCCCCCCATAATGTTACAGAAGTATGTAATGCTATAAATGCAGTAATAGACAATCCAGATTTACAACCACTTGATATGATGAAATACATTAGTGGTCCTGATTTTCCAACAGGAGCTTACATAATTGGTAGACAAGGGATAAGAGATTACTTCCTGACTGGTTCAGGCAGAGTAATAATGAGAGGAAAAACCTCAATTGAAACAAAAAGCAATGGAGCAGAACAGATAATAATAACTGAGATTCCTTATCAGCTCAACAAGACTCTTCTAATTGATCGCATGGTTAATCTTGTTAAAGAAAAAAGGATTGAAGGAATAAGCGATATCAGAGATGAGTCTGGCAGACAAGGAATGAGGCTTATTGTGGCAGTTAAAAGAAATCATGAAGCAAATTCCGTACTTAATGAACTTTTCAAATATACTCAGCTACAGGATAGTTTCAGCGTAAATAATCGGGCACTGGTAAATGGTATTCCTAAAGTTCTTAATGTGAAAGAACTTATTGATAATTACATTGAATTTAGGCATGAAATTGTAGTGAGAAGGACAAAATTCGAACTTGATAATGCTGAGAAGAGGCTTCACATACTGGAAGGATATCGCATTGCCCTGGATAATATTGATGAGATAATTGCTACAATTCGCTCCTCTAAAAATACTGAAGAAGCAAACTTAAGACTTAGAGAAGGCTTCGGCTTGTCAGAAATACAAGCAAAAGCTATCTTAGAAATGAGACTTCAGAAGTTAACAGGATTGGAAAGAGAGAAGGTTGAACAAGAATACAACGAAATTGTTAGTACTGTTAAACATCTGAAAGAAGTTTTGGATAAAAAAGAGCTTCGTATGGGCATAATAAAGAAAGAAGTAAATGAGATAATTGAAAAATATAACGATGAAAGAAGAACCACAATTCTGGATGGATCTTCCGAAATAGAATCAGAAGATATGATAGCAGATGAAGATATGGTTGTCTCAATTTCACATCTTGGTTACATAAAGAGAATGCCGATAGATACTTACAAAAGTCAGAGAAGAGGCGGAAAAGGATTAGTAAGTACAAACCTGAAGGATGAAGATTTTGTTGAAAACATATTTGTAGTATCAACTCATGCTTACATTATGTTCTTCACTAATTTTGGAAAATGTTATTGGCTGAAAGTATACCAGATTCCAAAAGCTAACAGGCTGGCGAGAGGAAAGGCAATAGTAAATCTTATTCAACTGGAAAAGGATGAAAAGATAAAGGCATTTGTTACGGCAAAAGTATTTGATCTTCCTCAGTTTGTTATCATGATAACTAAAAACGGATTAATCAAGAAAACTCCGCTGTTGGATTATTCACATCCTCGTTCTACCGGTATCATTGCGATTAAATTACTTGAGGGTGATGAACTTAAAGATGCTCTTATCTCAAATGGAAACGATGACATTATCTTGGCTACCAAGCAGGGATATGCCAATCGCTTCAATGAAACAGATGTGAGACCTATGGGAAGAGCTTCCCAGGGGGTGAGAGGAATCAGCTTGCGTAAGGGTGATGAAGTAATTGCTATGGTTGTAACCAGAAACAACGGAGAATTACTTTCAATCAGCGAAAATGGTTTTGGAAAGAGAACAACTATTGAAAGTTATAAGGTGACAAAAAGAGGTTCTAAAGGAGTTAAAACTATCAAGACTACCGATAGAAATGGTAATTTGGTTTCAGTTAAACTAGTCCTTGAAAATGATCATCTGATAATTGCGACAAAAGAAGGAATGATTATCAGACAGTCTGTCTCTTCCATTAGTTGTATTAGCCGTAATACAATGGGAGTTAAACTGATAAATCTCAATAACGATGACAAAGTTTATGACATCTCAGTTATTCCTGCCGATAATGAAGAAGAAGACAATGATAATGACAATGGAAATGACGAAGTCATTGACGATGTTGTAGATCAGATGACTTTTAAAGCTGATTTCGAAGGTGAAGATAAACTTGCTGATAACAATGTCAAAGAATATGTGGAAACTGGAAGATACAGTTTTGAAGATGAAATAGATGATGAAGAAGAATCTGAAGATGATACAGTTGACGACGAAAATGAAGAATTAGACGAATATTTTGAAGATGATGACGAAAACAAATAATGTTTTCAAGCGAATTGAGAAACATGAATAGATTCCTGTTATCGCTTTTTCTTGGACTGCAGCTGATTTTTATCGGCTGCAGTTCTGTTTATTTTCCGGTAGAATCAGAACAGATAAAAGTTCAGGATCACTATGCAATTATCGAGACTCCCAAACACTCCTTAATTGTTAGTTACGAATACTGGTTAAGGGAACCTCAGAGAATAACTGATTACTACACAACTTTTTATGTGACTGTAATAAACAAAACTGATGAGATGATTAGTGTTGATATTACTGATTTCACGGTTTTAGACGAGAATAATTATCAGTATGATTTGATTGAGCCGGAATTAGTTTTAGATTTGTTCTCAGACAATGAATTTTATTTTATGAGAGAGCCTTCACTGCTAGATCAATCTGATGATATGTTTAGCAGAAGAATTGAAGCGCAGAGCAATATTGCCAGATATTCTTTTAGTTTTGGTAAGATTGTTTCTCATGCCCAAAAGAGTGGTTATATTTTTGTGAATAAAATTCCTGCTGCAAACAGAAAAATTAAACTAATTTATCGTGATTTGGAAGCGAATTTTGAGAAAAAATAATTATCGCTTAAATCAAAATTACTTATGAAAAATTAATCATCAATTTCCTTGGTATATGGAGGCTATTATGTCAGTTATTTTAAAAGTAAAAGATGTTCAGGTAGGAAATCTGGTTATTGTTCTGAGCAAAATCAGAGAAGCCCATCTTGGCTTAGGCAATGTAATTATTGTCTACGACAATGGAGACAGGAGAACTATCGATACTCCGGATGCAAAAAAAACATTAAAAGAAATAACGGAAGCAATTGAAAAATATTATGATAATCTGGCAAAACCAGAAAAAAAAGTATAGAAATGGAGGATTTTGTGGATTATTCCATAAAGAGTGCATTCAAGGATTCTCAAAAAATGATAACGGTTTTTTTAGAAGATGATCTAAACATTGCTAAAGTAGTATCAGTTTCTGAAATGATTGCCGATTGTTTTAAAAGCGGTGGCAAAATACTGATTTGCGGTAATGGTGGAAGTCTTTGTGATGCAATGCATTTTGCTGAGGAATTTACCGGTAGATTTCGTAAAAACAGACCTGCTTTACCAGCAATAGCATTAGCAGATTCTTCTCACATCACTTGCGTTGCCAACGATTTCGGATTCAACGATGTTTTTTCAAGAGGAGTGGAAGCATTTGGTAAAAGTGGAGATGTTTTAGTTGTGCTTTCAACCAGTGGTAATTCCGAAAATATCAGACAAGCAGTAATTGCCGCACAATCGAAGGGAATGAAAACTATTTCATTACTTGGAAAAGACGGTGGCATTACTAAAGGTAGTTGTGAGATAGAGTTCATTATAGAAGGCAAAACTTCTGACCGAATTCAGGAAATTCACATGACAATTCTTCACATAGTCATAGAAGGAGTGGAAAGATTACTATTTCCAGAGAATTACAGAGAATAGGAAAGCAATAAAAAAAAATCTTGCCAGAAAAACCGCAAAAAAAAAGATGTTCACCAATCGGGATGTAGCGCAGTCCGGGTAGCGTACTTGAATGGGGTTCAAGC
>JAQVBK010000002.1 GCA_028690365.1 Candidatus Cloacimonadota bacterium | reverse complement strand
TCAGTCCGGTTGTAACTAACCTCAATGATGTTGTTGAGTCTATCCTGAAAATGCTGACTCGTTTAATCGGTGAAGATATTTGCCTTGACTGGATTCCAGGGAAAGAACTGCATAATGTAAAAATTGATCCCGGACAAGTCGATCAAATTTTGGCAAATTTATGCGTTAATTCACGAGACGCTATATCAGATGTAGGCAGAATTACAATCGAAACGGCAAACATCTCAATTGATAAGGAATACTGTGAACAAAATGCAGGTTACAAGCCCGGAGAATATATCTTACTTGCAGTTAGCGATGATGGTTCTGGAATGGACAAAGCAACTTTGGAACACATATTTGAACCTTTCTTTACAACCAAAGAAAAAGGACAGGGTACCGGATTGGGACTCGCCACTACTTATGGTATAGTTAAGCAGAACAATGGTTTCATTAATGTTTACAGTGAACCGGGTGAAGGAACTACCTTCAGGATATATTTCCCTTGCAGTTACGACAAAAACACAATTAAGAGAACTGATCAATCTGATTCAATCCAACGTGGACACGGTCAAAAGGTACTCTTAGTGGAAGATGAATCCGCTATAAGAAAGATTGGAGTCAAAATGCTTGAAGAGCTGGGTTTCGTTGCGGTTCCAGCTTCTGACCCGGATGAAGCCATAGAAATCATAAAAGAACACAAAGAAAGTATCAATATTTTACTAACAGATGTAGTCCTCCCAGGGATGAACGGCAAACGACTATATGATGAATTAGAGAAATTCAATCCTGAACTGAAAGTTATTTATATGTCAGGATATACAGCCAATGTTATTGCACATCATGGAATCCTTCAGGAAGGAATTGTTTTCCTGCAAAAACCTTTTTCAATGAAAGAGCTCAGTTTGAAAATTAGTCAATTATTCAATACACGGAAAAATTAGGAGAGTCCATGAATAACCCTGTAAAAATTCTACTCATGGAAAATATCCCCTCTGATGCAATTTTAGCGGAAGATGAAATAAAAAAAGTTATAGATATTTATGAGATTAAACTAGTTGATAACAGAAATGATTTTATCAGAGCACTAAATGAATGGATGCCAGATATTGTAATATCTGAATTTAAACTTCCTGCATTCGATGGTCTTTCTGCTCTCAAAGCCGTTATTTACACCAATCCTCATCTGCCTGTAATAATTCTCACCAATTCGCAAAACGAATCTTCTGCTTTGGAATGTATAAAAGCAGGAGCTGCAGATTATGTAATAAAGGAACACATTAAAAGGATTGGTTATGCAATCATCAATGCTTTGAAATTAAAAGAAAGCAATCTGCAAAAAAGTAAAATTCGAAACCAATTGCTGGAAAGCGAAGAAGAACTCACAAATCTCTTCCACAGTCATTCTGCTATAAAAGTCCTGATTGATCCTGCAAATGGAAATATTGTAGATGCAAATAATTCTGCAGCTGATTTCTATGGCTGGTCAATAGAAAAACTAAAAACTATGAACATTTGCCAAATTAGCACCCTCTCAACTGATGAGATTAGCAAGGAAATGGAAACTAGTAGGTCGAAGAAAAACTATCATTTTGAAGATGTTCATATAAAATCAGATGGTCAGAAATGTTATGTGGAGGAATTTCGGAGCAGAATAGTAATCAAAGGAAAAGATTATCTACATTCAATAATTCATGACGTTAATGAGAAAAAAAATGCAGAAAGAAAAATTGGACTCTTCAAACAGGCAATTGTTCAAAGTCCGGTTAGTGTGGCAATAACCAATAAAGAAGGTACAATAGAATACGTAAATCCTTTCTTCTCAAAAATTTCAGGTTATTCTGAATCAGAAATTATAGGAAAAAATCACAGAATCCTAAAATCCGGTCATCAATCAGCAACTTTTTATCAAAAGATGTGGCAAACAATAACTTCCGGAGAAACCTGGTCCGGTGAATTTAGAAACGTAAATAAAGAAGGAATCTATTACTGGGTTTCAGCTATCATTTCTCCAATAATCGATGCTAAAGGGGAGATCACTCATTTTGTCAGTATCAAGGAAAATATCACTGAAAAGAAAAAAATGATGGAAGAACTGATCAAAGCCAAAGAAAAAGCTGAAGAAAGCGACAAACTCAAATCTGCCTTCCTTGCCAATATCAGCCATGAAATAAGAACGCCTATGAATAGTATACTGGGCTTTCTTGATCTTTTGAAAGACCCCGAATTGGCGTACAGCAGAAAAAAAGATTATATAAAAATAGTAGAGGAAAGTGGCAATCGCTTGATGCAAACTATTGATGACATTGTTGAGCTCTCCAGAATTGAATCCGGCGAATTCACCATGACAAACGACATCTTTTCTCTAAATAGTTTTCTAAACAGAATTTTGGACAACACGCATGCCGATTTTGAGAACAAGGGGCTAGCATTTAATCTAAATAATCAGGTCCATGATAAAAACATTTTTTTAAATACTGACTCTGGGAAACTGGAGGTCATATTGCTTCACTTACTTAAAAATTCATTAAAATTTACCGATGAAGGTCAAATTGACATTAATTGTTTCTACAATGAAGGATTGTTGAACATAAGCGTATCTGACACGGGAAGAGGAATTTCCCGAGAAAGGCTTCACGCAATTTTCAATAAATTTGTTCAGGAAGATCTTAGTCCAAGCAGAAATTTTGAAGGTTTGGGAATCGGATTGAGTATTGCCAGTGCGTATGCCAATAGGATAGGTTTAGAAATAAAAACAGATTCTGAGACTGGTAAAGGAAGCAAATTCAGCCTGATCTTTCCGTCTGGGTTAGTTACAGAGGAAATGCAAGATACAAAAGAGCAGCTCTCCATAGGATCTAACACAAGCAATTCCAGACTAATTCTTATAGCTGAAGATGATGATTTGAGCTATAATTATCTGAGTATCCTGCTTGACTCATTAAATTATCAAACAATCAGAGCAGAGAATGGAGTTGAAGCAATTGAGATGTGTAGGGAAAATCCAGATATTGCCTTGATATTTCTGGACATCAGAATGCCCATCATGGATGGATATGAAGCAGCAAAAGAAATCAGGAAATTTAATAAGAAGACTCCAATAATTGCCCAAACTGCATATGCACTAGTAGGAGATAAAGAAAAAGCCTTGAATGCCGGATGTTCAGATTACATCAGTAAACCTGTTTTGAAAGGAAAATTATATAAGCTAATTGAGAAATATTTCCTGACGTAAGAGCAGACATCACATTAAATAACAAAGTACTTGACCAATTTTCCACCAAAAAAAAATTGCGTACAAGAAATTGTGAAAGAGGCTACCCGTCTCTACCTCGTAGTTATTTTAATTGCAGGTTTATGAATAAGTTAAGATTTCTGAAGTAAATGATTTTGTCATTTTTTAAAGTATTTAACTTTAATAGGCGGGTGGATTTATCCACCCTTTTTTATTAGGAGGAAATTATTACTATTAGAATTAGAAGAGGCAAAGCTAAAACAAAAGCTGTTGTACCCAAAGAGAGAATTAATCAGCAGATTAATGACGTTTCTGAAGTCAGGCTGATTGGCGCGGATGGAAGTCAGGTAGGAGTAGTTGGGATTAAAGAAGCTCTCAATATGGCTCGTGAAGAAGGATTGGATCTGGTGGAGATTTCTCCGAAGGCAGAACCTCCGGTCTGTAGAATCATGGAATTTGGCAAGTACTACTACCAAAAAGAAAGAAAAAACCGTGAAGCTAAAAAGAAACAACATATCGTGCTTGTGAAGGAAATCAAGTTTGGTCCTAACACTGAAGAACACGACTTTAATTTCAAGAAAAACAATGCCTTGAAGTTTCTTAAGCAACACAATAAAGTCAAATTCACAGTTCGTTTCAAGGGCAGACAAATGGCACACAAAGACAGAGGCTTCGATTTGCTGGAGAGACTGAAAGAAGATCTCAAAGATTTTGTGGACATCGATAGTAATCCAGTTCCTGAAAAAAATCAGATATCGATGATTGTTGCACCTAAAAAGGATATTGAAAAACTTATTGATTCAAACATCATAATTGAAGACAATATTTCTGAAGAAAATGAAGAATAGAAAATAAATAGGAGGATTTATGCCTAAGATTAAAACAAGAAGAGCAGCTGCAAAAAGGTTCAGTTTAACCGGTAAAGGTAAAATAAAACGACATAAAGCTTTCGCAGCACATATTCTGACTAAAAAGAGTCCGAAGAGAAAAAGAAATCTCAGCCATGTTGCTACTGTAGCAAGTGTTGACGTTCCCAGAGTCATGAAAATGATTGGATGCTAAGCAGAAATTCGCATAAACAAGGAGAAAAAAAATGACGCGTTCAGTAAATAATGTTGCTGCAAAACAAAGAAAAAATAAGATTATGAAAGCTGCTAAAGGATACTTTGGCGGTAGAAGCAAATTATATAAAACAGCCAGAGAAGCAGTTGAAAAAGGCTGGTTATATGCATATCGTGACAGAAAAGCAAAAAAGAGAGATTTTAGGAGATTGTGGATTATCCGTATAAATGCCGCAGCCAGATTAAATGGTCTTACTTACAGTCAAATGATTCATGGTCTGCAACTTGCTCAGATTGAAATCGACAGAAAAGCTTTAGCTCATCTTGCCTTTACTGACTTGGAAGCATTTGCACAGATCTGCGATAAAGTAAAGGAACATATTAATCTTTAAACACAGGAACTAAAGTGGAAACTAAATTATCCCAATTAGTTAAAGCAGCTGAGAATGAAATCACCGCCTGTAAGTCTCTTCATGAATTGATGCTGCTTAAATCAAGGTACACAGGGAAAAAAAGTGAAATAATGGCATTCATGCAACAATTGGTTGCACTGCCAAAACCAGAAAGACCCGCTTTTGGACAAAAAGTAAATATTGCTAAAGAAAGGGTCATTGAACTTTTGAACAAACAGGAAGAGATTATCAAAGAAGAAATCTATCGAAAATCTCTGCTTGAAAATAAACTTGATATTTCTATGCCTGGAAGAAAAATGATGAGAGGCGGTCTTCATCCAATTACTCGTGCCTGGCGTGAAATTGAAGATATTTTTATCGGAATGGGATTCGAAGTTGCCGAAGGACCTGACATAGAAGACGAATATCATAATTTTGATGCTCTTAATACTCCTCAGGATCATCCTGCCAGAAATCTATCCGATACTTTTTACGTAAACGATGATGTCTTATTAAGGACACAGACTTCTACCGTACAAATAAGAGTGATGGAGAATAATGAGCCACCTATCAAGATCATTTCCCCCGGAAGGTGTTACAGAAACGATAATGATGCCTCACATTCTCCGGCATTTCATCAGGTAGAAGCACTTGTCGTTGATAAAAATATTGATTTTGCCGACTTAAAAGATATGCTGAATATTTTTGTGAAAAAGATGTTCGGTGATGACATTAGCTCAAGAATCAGACCTCATTTTTTCCCTTTCACCGAACCAAGTGCTGAAATCGATATTGTATGTGTCAAGTGTAAGGGCACTGGTTGCAATGTTTGCAAAGGATCAGGATGGCTGGAAATGGGCGGAGCTGGAATGGTAGATCCTAATGTCCTGGAAGGATTAAAAATTGATTCTGAAATCTATTCTGGATATGCTTTTGGTTTAGGAATTGATCGGGTAGCTATGTTAAAATATAAAATTCCGGATATGCGACTGCTTTTTGAAAATGACATTCGCTTCCTCAGACAATTCGTCTAAGTGGTGTGCTATGAAAATTAGTTATAATTGGTTAAAAAAATATATCGGGTTATCTACGTCTGCAGAAGATTTGACTGATCTGTTAACTTTTATTGGAATTGAAGTTGAAGCAATTGAAGAAATTGGCAAGTTTCTTCAGCAAATAAAAGTTGCAAAAATAGTAAACAAACAAAAACATCCTGATGCAGACAAACTCTCAATTTGTACAGTTTTTGATGGTATCCAAAATATCAATATTGTATGCGGAGCTCCCAATTGTGCAACAAATCAGAAAGTGGCATTAGCGCCGGTTGGTACAGATTTAGGCTCTTTTAAAATCAAGAAAACAAAAATCCGAGGAGTAGAATCCTGTGGAATGTTATGTTCAGAAAAAGAACTCGGTCTCACCAATAATCATGACGGAATCTTGGTTCTGCCTGACTCTGCCGTTGAAGGAACTTCGCTAGCTGATTTCTTTGAGATTAAAGATGTCGTCTATGATGTAGAAATTACTCCTAACCGACCAGACCTTTTGGGAATGATAGGAGTTGCCAGAGACATTGCCGCAAAACTCAATCTCACTGTAAATTATCCTAATCCAAAGCTTTCTGAAGGCAAAGAAAGAATTACTGATCTTTTAGAATTGGAAAACAGAAATTCGTCTGAATGTACAAGATACTTAGCAAGAGTTATCAAAGGTGTTACTGTTAGAGAATCACCCATGTGGTTACAAAATACTCTCAGAGCTGTTGGGATTAAACCAATTAACAATATAGTTGACGTTAGTAATTACGTCATGATGGAGTACGGACACCCACTTCATGCTTTTGATTATGACAAAATTATAGACCGAAAGATTGTTGTGAGAAATGCTCAGGCAGGAGAGAATATTTCTGCCCTGGATAACTTTGATTATGAGCTAATTTCCTCTGATTTGGTCATAGCAGATACTAAAAAACCTATTGCTTTGGCTGGAATCATCGGTGGAAGCAACTCTCATATCACTAATGAAACTGTAAACATTGTTATTGAGTCAGCAAATTTCAAATACTCTACTGTAAGAAAAACCGCTTCAAGATTAAAAATAAACACAGACTCATCGTACCGTTTCGAAAGAAATATGTCTGATGAGAACGCAGTTATCGCCAGTGTCAGAGCTGCAGAATTGATATTAGCTCTAGCTGGAGGAGAATTAGCAGAAGGTAGCCTGGATTCTTATCCAAGCCCAAATTCTCAAACTTCTATAGTTTTAAGAATTGAAAGAGCTAACAAATTATTGTCTCTTGATTTATCTGCTGACACAATCATAAGCTTTTTAATTCCACTTGGACTCGTAGTAACTGAATCATCTGAAGAGATTATCACTTTCCTGATACCACATTTCAGAAAAGATCTTGAACGTGAAATAGACTTAATAGAGGAAATTATTAGGTTGCATGGTTATAATAAAGTAGGACAAAAAACTTTCCCCCAGAAAATCATGAATCGTAAAAAATTCTATCTGCGAAGAAATTTACAGGATTTTCTTATTCAGAGAGGATTTTTTGAAGTTGTCAACTGGCCATTTTCAGATCCTGAAGATCTTGATCGCTTGAAATTATCAGGTGAAGATGATAGAAAAAAATGTATTTTTTTAAAAAATCCACTCGGAACAAGATTCTCAATTATGCAGACGTCACTGTTGCCAAATCTCCTAAAGAATTCTCTGCACAATATTAATCATGGAGTTAAGAGTTTTCGTCTATTTGAATTGACTAAGGTCTATCTGGACAAATCAAATACTCTGGCTACTGAAGAGTATCATCTCTCTTTCGTTATGACAGGCAACTTGCAAAATACCTTCTGGCGTGAAAAAGAATCAATGCTGGATTTCTTCGACCTTAAAGGATTGTCAGAAGATTTACTTGAATTCTGCGGAATCTACAATTTTGTCATGTCTCCAATTAGTAGGAGTTATTATCATCCCGGACTAGCAGTATCTCTTAGCATTGATGAAGATTGTTTTGGAGAGTTCGGCAAACTTGACGCAAAAGTCCTTGAAGATTTTGGAATTGAACAGGAATTCTTTTATTTTGACATAAATTTGGAAAGAATCATCAATCATGATATAGTTAAAACAAAAGATTTTATAAAGATGCCTAAATATCCTGATGTTCAGAGAGATATTTCATTCATAGTCTCAAAAGACTTTCATTATAGCGAAATTAGAAATTCCATAATTTCGGTTTCTCCCAAGCTTATCAGTAATGTTGTGCTTTTCGATGAATATAAAGGAAAGGGAATTAATGAAGGATGTAGATCATTATCCATTAGCCTTACTCTTTCTTCAGACAATAACACTTTAACTGATGAGATCTGCAATAAAACGATTGACAAAATTTTTGCAAAATTGACTCAGGATTTTGCTATTGAAAAACGATAATTGGAGGAAAAATGTTCGAAGATAAAACAGATACATTTGAAGTTAAACTTCAAAAGTTAATTGAAGCTTTCACTGAATTAAAAGCAGAAAACTCATCTCTGAAACAGACAATATCAGAAAAAGAAATGACAATCAATGAAATGTCAGAGAAGATATCACATCTAGAAGCCAGAGTTTCAAAATTTGAAGAATCAAAAAACGCTGCAGGTTCCATGATAGATGATATTCTAAACAAATTGAATGAATTATAAACGTTAATATGTCAAAAAGTGGAACTGACGTCTCTGTTTTGGGAAATCATTACCGTATAAGAGGTGAAGATCCCGAATATATAAAAAAAATAGAAACTTATCTCAACAATAAATTTGATGAGATAAATTCAAAATTTGACATAATAGAACAAAATAAATTATTTGTACTTGCTACTTTTTCACTTGTTGATGAATTATTTAAAGTTCAATATGAACTTCAAATAATGAAAGAGAAGTTGGAAAAAGGCAATGCATTGATTGAAAAAATTATCACAGAAAAATCTTAGCCTGCGGTATTCGTTTATAAATTCATTGCATTTGAACCGAAGTTAGAATCGGGAACTGGACCGGTTGTGAAGCATCCTTATAGAATAATGCGAGCAACATGGAACGCACCCACTTAGTATTGGTTCTGACTTGCAATCAATTAACGGTATCGCGGGTTCTTGACTAAAGGAGCAAAATGACATATATACTACTAACTGCCATAATTGGAATAATTGTTGGTATCGTAATCACAATTACCTACGTAAATTTCAAACTAAAAAAAATCAATCACCTGCTAAAAAATTCTCAAAAAGAAGCTGATGACATTATCACCCATTCAAAGAAAGAAGCTGAATCTATAAAGAAAGAATTTCTTTTGGAAGCAAAGGAAGAATGGTATAAGACAAAAAAGCAGAGTGAGAAAGAAATCAACGAACGCAAAAATGAACTCAGAGCACAAGAAAAGAAGTTTACTGAACGCTTAAGCAATCTCGATAAAAGATTAGACTCTCTTGACAAGAAAGAATCAATCTTACAGGAAATGGATAAGAACAACAAAGATAATGAAAAACGAATCGAAAAAATGCGAACTGAAGTTGACGTTCTAATAAAAAATCAAAAAGACAAGCTAGCCGAAATTGCCAGATTAACCCAGGAAGAAGCCGTCAATATAATGATGACTGAACTAAAGGAAACTGCCAGAAACAGAGCAGCCAATGATGTTCGACAAATTGTGGAACAAGCTAAGTCAGATGCCACAAAGAAAGTTGCTTCTATTCTATCCACTGCAATCCAAAGAATGGCTGTTGATCACAGTTCAGAATCAACTGTTTCAGTTGTATCACTGCAAAGTGATGAGATGAAAGGAAGAATTATCGGTCGCGAAGGAAGAAATATTAGAGCCTTTGAAAAAGCTTCAGGGGTTGATTTAATTGTTGACGACACACCAGAAGCAGTGGTCCTTTCTTGTTTCGATCCGGTTAGAAGAGAGATAGCCAGATTATCTTTGGAGAAACTTATTCTCGATGGCAGAATTCATCCGGGTAGAATTGAAGAAGTTGTAATAAGAACTAAAAAAGAAATGGATGAAACCTTGGTAAAAATTGGAGAACAAGCTTGTCTTGACACAAACATCCACAACATCTCTCCAAACATTATTAAATTACTGGGCAGATTGCATTATCGTACAAGTTATGGTCAGAATGTTCTACAACACAGCATAGAAACTGCCTGGATATGTGGAATAATGGCCGCTGAAATTGGAATTGATCAGGAAATTGCCAGACGTGCAGGATTACTACACGATTTAGGTAAAGCAGTAGATCATGAATTTGATGGTTCACATGCAGCCCTTGGCGCAAATATTGCCAAGAAAAACGGTGAAAGCCAAATAATAGTTAACGCAATAGCTGCCCATCATGAAGAAGTACAACCAGAATCAGTTTATGCCGCTCTGGCTCAGGCTTCTGATGCTATCTCCGGTTCAAGACCGGGAGCACGACGGGAAATGCTGGAAACTTATATGCAACGTCTGGAAAAACTCGAAGAAATCGCTAATTCAATCGAAGGTGTTAGCAAAACTTATGCAATTCAGGCCGGTAGAGAAATTAGAATAATTGTAGATCCTGTTCTTGTTGATGATAATCAAACAGTTTATATTGCAAATGATATTGCTGAAACAATTGAAAAAGAAATGCAATATCCTGGACAAATCAAGGTAACGGTTATCAGAGAAACAAGACAAATGGCGGTAGCTAAATAATGAACTTATTATTTATCGGAGACGTTTTCGGAAAACCCGGAAGAGAAGTCATCAAAAGAAAGCTGCCTCAATTAAAGAATCTGCACAATATCGACATTGTTATAGCAAATTGTGAAAATCTTGCATCCGGTAAAGGTGTAACTACCGGAACGGCTAATGAATTATTCAATTCAGGAGTGGACATACTAACCGGTGGTAACCATCTTTGGGACAGAAAAGAAGGATACGAATTCATAGCAAATGACGAAAGAGTTGTAAAGCCGCTCAATTATCCACCAGATTCTATTGGTAATCTGGTGGGATATGTAAATTTTGAGAACTCTATTGTTGCTGTATTGAGCATGACAGGTCAGTCTTTTATGCCACCCTGTGAATCACCGATATTATCGCTCCGCAAAGTTTTAGAAGAAGTTGTATTAAAAACAAATATTATCATAGTTGATTTTCATGCAGAATCAACTGCTGAGAAGAGAGCAATAGGTCAGTACTTTGATGGACAGGTAACTGCAATACTGGGAACACATACCCACATTCAAACTGCTGATGAAGAAATTCTGCCAGGCGGAACAGCGTATATAACTGATACCGGCATGACCGGTCCACATGATTCGGTGATTGGCGTAAAGAAGGAAATTATCTTCAAAAAAATGATAACTGGTATGCCTATAAATTATGAGATTGCCGAGACCGGACTACAGCTAAATGCAGTTAAAGTCGAAATAAACATTGAAACTGGAAAAGCATTCAAAATAACCAGAATCAGAGAAAATCTGATTAAATGAGGTTTGAATGATAGAACTTACTGCAAAACCTGTCATTAAAACAATCAATCAAGAAATCCTCTCCTTTATCAGCAATTTATCATTTGCCCCTAGACTCAACATTATCCGAATAAATAACGATCCTGCTTCAGAGTACTATGTAACAAATCTTGTTAAGAAGGGTGAAAAAATCGGAATAAATGTAGATGTAATTAATATGCCTCTGGACACTGATGAAAAGGATGTGTTACAACTTATTCGCAGGTTTAACGATGACAGAAATGTTAATGCAATTATGATTCAAAAACCTCTTCCTGGTGGATTCAATGAAGACATCCTCACAGGTGCAATAGATCCTGATAAAGATGTAGATGGATTTCATCCAGTCAATATGGGTAAATTGCTACTCGAAAAAGATGGTTTAAAACCTTGTACCCCATTAGCGGTAATAGAAACTCTTCGGCATTATAATATCACCACCAGAGGAAAAAGAGTTGTCATTATTGGTAGAAGTAATATTGTTGGAAAACCACTAGCGGGTCTATTGTTGTATAAAGACCTTTTTGGAGACGCAACTGTTACAATTTGCCATAGTCGCAGCGAAAAACTCTCTGATATTACAAAAGAAGCAGACATATTAATTGCAGCAACAGGAAAAGCTGAATTTGTTAACAAAGATATGTTGAAATCAAATTCTATAGTGATTGATGTAGGCATAAACCAAATCGTTCGCAATGGGAAAACCTCTTACGTTGGAGATGTTGATTTTAATTCCTGCTCAAAAATTGCCCAATCTATCACCCCCGTTCCCGGCGGAATTGGTACTGTTACAACTGCCATGCTTTTGAAAAATGTTATAAAAGCTGTTAATATTCAAAATAAAGTTGATATTTTTGATTGACTTAAATTGCGTAAATTAACAATTTTGTAAAAAATTGATTTTGTTAATAATATAAATTGGAGGACTTATGAAGATGTTTAATCGTAACCTTTTGTTGGGCTTATTTTTGGCTGTTTTACTGATGTTTGCCTTATCCTGTGAGAGAAGAGGCAGTCTGAACACCAATATTCCGCCTACTGTACAGATTACATCCTACGAAGGTGTGGACCCGGAATCATCCGATACCCCAGCCGACACCGTAGTTTTCAAACAAAAAATATTCTTTAATGGTTATGATCCTGACGGAACTGTGGAAGGATACGCCTACAGAGTAAAGAATCTGGACGGTACGCCCGTATTGGGAACTCCCGGAAATGAAGCCACAGATGAAAATGGTTGGATATATCACTACAGAGAAGGTGCTGACCAATCAATTCCTTTGAGTAGTAATATGGCACTAAAATCTATCTGGAGCAAACTACCTTATGCAATCATAAATTTCCCCACTCCTGATTCTGTTGGAGTTGTACCAATTCAGACAACACAAGTCGAAGATGAAGAAACTGGAGAAATTACATATGTAGACACAGATTGGACTGCATTGTATGCAGGCAAGTTTACTTTTGAAGTGAAGTGTATTGACAACAGAGGAACTGAAAGTACTTCAGCGGCAAAAAATTATACCACCTCATCTATGGCTCATAGAGTAAGCATTTCTTCTTTATCTGGCACTTTTAAAGATGATAAGACTTCAGAAGTCGGTACAGCTATAATATTACAATTTTATATGGCTGGAGATGTAGATATACCTTACATTGATGACCATGCGTATTACTATAAATACAAGGTAGAAAAAATAGATCCATATACTGAACAACTTATCGGTAACCCTGTACAAGTATATTCAACTCAGAATACCAATAATATTAACGCTGTATTTCTTAGTCTTAATGAAGAAGAAACAAATATGTCTCCCCGATTTACTTTAGACTACAATGAATCTGGAGCACTTATAAGCATTACAAAAGTAACTGCTGTTGTAGTAAACGAAGCTGGAGTAGAATCTGAACCTTCTTCCGTTTATTTCAGAGTTAAACCGGGTTTTTATCCTGATACCCGTATTTATTTTGATGATTGTTTGTTTTATGGAAATATGCATTTTTCAACTATACAAATGGCACACATAAGAACCCGTCTTGAACCTTTTGTTTCTTCTCAAGGCTTCAGATATCAAATGCCTCTCTTTACAGATTTTGACGGAAATCTTGTAGCTGTTACAAATGATAATTCTCTTCGTGGATTTATGCATTGGGGCTATCATGGTGAGTTTGGCAAAGCAGACAATCCTCAGACTACCCTTCCGTATGAAAGTATAGTTTATGATGAAAGAACAGACACTGATTATAAATCAGCAATAACATTTTATGATTTAAGAATAAATGGTCAGCCATACGTTTATCCGGGATTACCCTCCGATATATTTAACATCATTGATAAAGAAGGTAAAGAATGGTTGAGAGTCCCTGTAAGCAGTCCAATAAGCAACAAAGCTACTTTGGCTAATCTAACCCCAGGTGATTACGTTTTTGAAGTTAGAGCAGTTGATTTAGCTGGTGAAGAAGATCGTACTCCTGCAATTTTGCATTTTAAGGTCGTTGCACCTACTCCTATAGATCAGCGTGAAGGTATTTTATATGTAAACGGCTCCAATAATTACTTGAATGTTCCCACGCATTCAGCATACCTTGATTCATTACAGAATCACATAAACACTATTTTCCCCGACATGAGTTTTGATATTGTTGATCGAGCGTCTTTAGATTATGATACATATTTGATGAACTCAACAATTTATCATAAACTGTCACTTTCCGATCTTTTAAAATATAAGTTTGTGATATATGACTCACAGGAATTGTCAGATACAGACAATATTTTCAAAGAAAGTATTCCAATGCATTTGTATATATTGAATGGTGGAAATGTTTTATATAATTATGGAAAAAATGTTTTCTTGGATTGGTCAAATAATCAAGCTGATGTAATGTCCGCCGGATTTGATTTCTTACTAGGTTTCGAATTATCAGAAGAATCTTTAATGGAATATAGCCCAAATTTTGGCAGTTTTCCAAATTCTACTACTTACTTTATTGATGCTATCCCATACTCAAATACTTATCCTCAGCTTAACCTAAATCTGGAAAGTCATCCTACATTAGCTTTTACACAAGGTCTCGGTCCTATTTCATATATACAACCCGACAGATTATATCCTAATGCTGAAATTATTTATAACTTTGGTTGTAAAGACCCTGGTGATTTACCATATCTTCCTTCACAATTCGAGAAAGAATTTTGGGAAACAAAAGTAGTAGGTCTAAAATCCACTAATCAGTATGGCAATAAAGTCTATTCTTTCACATTCCCATTTGCATATATGGATATCTCTGAAGTTAATCAACTCATAGAGACCATAATCAATGAATTATAGGAGGATATAATGAAATATACAAATATCATATTAATTATAACGGTACTGTTTTCAATGATGTTTATTTCCTGCAGCAAAAGTAGTAGCAAACAAGAAATTGAGATAACAGAATCATCAAATATAGACCCATTGATTTTGGGTTTCTGGAATTTGTATGAAATCGTTGAGGATGAGGAAACCAGAAATCATCCAAATCATAATTTATCAAGACTGTTTACTAAAAACGATGAACAAAACAACCGTGGATATTATCCTGAAATAGTTGAAGGTATACAATTCAGAGTATACAAAGACACATTATTGACCTACACAAAAACAGATTCAATGTATCAACAGTTTAAGTTTGTGAATAATGCAGATGAGACATTTTTTGCCTTGGATGGTCAGATTGGAATAATGAATAACAATGATGACTCTGTTAATTATCTCTATGATTATTTCATAAACTCTGATGAAGGCAAATTATGGTTGAAAGCAGAAACAACTCCGGAAGCTACTTTGATATCAGAACCTGATGATTTCTCTGAGATATTGCTACTCTACAAATCAGGATTTACACCTTCAATCTCATTTACAAATCCACTCTCTGGAGAAGTCATAAGAGACTACACAATTGTGATTGATTTCCCAAAATATTCTGAGAATACTGCAAATTATTTAATTCAAATTTCTTCTAATCCGGACTTCACAGATATTATCAATGAGGTTCTATATACTGGAAATATATCTACAACAGCTCCTGAGTATGAGTTTAATTCAGACGGCAATACTTTGCTTAATAATCATAATTATTATCTAAGGATAAAACCTAATGACGGAGCATGGAGTTCAGTTATAGCAGTTTATACAGAATTTGAGGTTAATATTATCTCTCCAGCTTATGGAAGTTCCAGTTCTTTAAAGCCTGTTTTTGTATGGAATTCTTTCAGAAGCGGAAATCAAATTGCCAGCGAATATCATTTTCAACTTTGTTCGAATGAAACCTTTACCGAATCAGATATTATTGAAGAGTATGTCGGAAGTGATACTACTTATGCTTTACAACAAATGCTAGTAGCCGATAATGATTATCGTTTCAGAGTTAAGAGCGACCTTTGTAATTGGCAATACTTTCATGGCAAAGATGACAAAGATTTCAAGAATCTTGGAAAATTTAGTACAGACAAAAAAGTAGTTTTAATTTCTCCAGCAAACAATGCTCTACAATTGAATACAGAAGTACAATTGGAATGGCAGGATATTCCTAGCACTTCTTTCTATACCTTGAAAATTTGGAAATATATAACAGATTCCGATTCGGTTTTCGTTTTTGATAGCGACCAACTTACAAGTAATACGTATACAGCTAATTTGGAAGCAAACCAGAGATACTCATGGAATGTAAATTCAGATATAGCTACTGAAACTAGCTCAATTCGTACTTTCTACACTAACACTAACGTTGCGCTTTTATCGCCCAGTAATACTTCCGATCAGGTTTCATCTACTCATACATTCAAATGGTGGAGATTTGAAGATGCTGATGATTATCAATTACAAATATCTTCTGATGATAATTTTAGCCAAACTCTTGTAGATACTTTAGTTGAAATGAGTTCTCCGCAGATTAGATGCACAGTTAGTAATTTGGATTTGAACTCTACATATTATTGGAGAGTAAAAGCAAACAATGCAGAAGATTTTTCATTGATCTGGTCATTTACAACTTCTGCATCATTATCTCCTTTGTATCCTCTTGAGAATGATGAAGGAATTGGTATATTGCCATATTTTGAATGGACTCCGATAGAATATGCTACAAGTTATACTGTCAGATATTCAGAGAGTCAGGACTTCACAGATTATGTGGAAGCAACTTTTACAGATACAGTAGGAGTATTCAGAGAAACTCTTGAATATAACAGAACTTATTACTGGAAAGTAAAAAGTAATTCTACTGATTGGGAAGAAGCTAATCATTTTACCACTGTTGATACATCCTATACACATGCCGTAGATATTTCTGACCCATCAAATGGATCTGAAGGAATTACTATAAAAGGTCCTATGTTTAGATGGAGTTATTCAGGAAACTCGGACAATACACATTACTGGATAACAGTAAGGAATAGTGTTAATGAAGTTTTAGTAGATGAGATTGTTACGACAAACTACTATAAGATACCAGATAACAATTTGTTGTATTTTAATGAACAGTATACTTGGCAGTTATACTCGACCAAGGGTAAATCATTTGAAGGATCAGCTAATTTTACAACGATTTCTGGTCTTGTCAGTGGTTTTAGTGTATCATCTATATCTTACTTCAAAGTAGATCTGAACTGGACTATTTTAAGTAACGCAGATATAGTAGGATATGAAATATCAGTTCAAAATTCTTCAATTGATCCTATTCTTGTAACGTCTCGTACAATAAATTCATGCCCCATTTTTAATCTACAACCAAATGTCGACTATGTATTTGAGATACGGTCTTATATTGGTGAGAGAACTTCTCCAGCTGTTCAAACCGAGCCTGTCTCTGTAGAATCATTTACTGCACCTGTAATTGAGACAATTACTGTCCAGTCTGGAAGCTTCAATATGGGGAATTTGGATGGAGAAACAGATGAACAGAATGTTCATCAGGTTACTCTAGACAACTCTTTTGAAATGGGTAAGTATGAAGTTACAATCGAGCAGTTTCTCGAGATTTATAATTGGGCTTTAGGCAAAGGAATGATTAGAATTAGTCTAGAATATGATCCAACTTCACAAGTACAAGGAATAGTTACTCCTAGAGATATCACAACTTTGGTTCTTACCGATGATGAAGATTGCCCTATCATGTTTAGTAACGAACTTAAGAAATTTGTAGTAAAAGAAGGTTATGAGACCAACAGACCAATGTCTCATGTCAAATTTAAAGGAGCTGCAAAATTCCTGAATTGGTTTGGTCAGATAGAAGGTTATGAACCATTATACAATGATAGTGACGCCGCTACTCTTTATGGTACTTCAGGTTACAGACTTCCTACTGAGGCTGAATGGGAATACACAGCCAGATATAATGACAACAGACTTTACCCATGGGGAGATAGTACTCCCAATGAAAGTCTCGTAAACTTTGATAATATCGTTTCTCATACAACACCTGTCGGAAATTATGCTTCGGGTAATAATTCATTAGGTATATCAGACTTATCAGGTAACGTGTGGGAATGGTGTAATGATTGGTATAAAGCTGAGTACTCTACTGATCCGGAAACTAATCCCGCCGGTCCAAACAGTAGCACCCCAAATTCTTCAAAAGTAATAAGAGGCGGTTCCTGGGCACAACCGGAACAAGTTATTACCACTACAAATCGTTCCTATATGAACTGGAATTTTCAAGGTTTAAAGGCAGATAAATTCGTTGGATTCAGAATAATCAAATTATAATCAATGATAATAATTTATAAATGGGCTGTTTATTCAGCCCATTTTTTATTGTTAAAAAAAGCTTTACAGAAAGGATTAATCATATTTTTTGTGTATAAAAGAGAATATAGGAGGAATCATGATCAAAAAAATAATCGTCTTATTACTGATAGCTTTGCTTTTAGTAGGATGTGGTGGTAAAGAAAAGAAAGCAGAAGCTACACCAACTGCAAAAATCGAATTCTATTTTGCGCCGCTACCACCTTTTGCCAAACTGTTTTCTAAACTTGATTACATTGAAACCACTGAATTTGACTCTGCCGTATCGTCTGAGAACTATAAAGTTGAACAGGATGTATTAAAATCTGCGTTTGCTTTAGGTGTTTTATCAGCAGATGCAGTTGTTCTGACCAAAGCCAGAAACAAAACCAAACTTGCTGCAATATCACAAGCTATGATTGAATATTCAAAGTTGATTGCAATCGATGAAGATGTTCTTATGTTGGCAGATGAATTGCAAAGCCTGATTAAAGCAGATGAATGGGATAAACTTGAAAATGCACTCGATAAATATAAATCGAAAGTTGAGCTCTCTCTCTATGATTCTCAGGAATACGACCTGTTTACTCTACTACAATTAGGTGGATGGGTTGAAGGTCTCAATAAAACTTGCTTTCTTCTTAGTCTGAACTATAAAGCTGAAAAGACTGCAATAATTGATGAAAAAGGTATTCTTAATCAGTTGATAAATAACCTAAAAAATGTAAAAAATCCTGAATTGAAAAAGATGAGTTATTATACCATCTCCACAACCAATCTGACTAAAATCAAAGAGATAATCTACTCGGGGGAAAATAGTATTTACTCGCTTGAGAAAGTTAAGCAGATAACTACATTAACTGACGAGATAAAAAAGTCATTTCACTAATAAAAAAAAGGGCAGATATCTGCCCTTTTTTATTCAACTACTTTTGTGTATAATTTAATTGAACTGGATGAACCAAAATATCCATAAGCATTGTTAGCGGAACTTCTGATTCCTCCCTTTTTATACCCTTCATAAGAATATAGATACTTGTAATAATTGGTGTCTATTGATGAAAGTGTAATACAGTATCTACCCCAGAAAACAAAACTACTTTTATATGCTCTGTCAGTAACATAGTAACTTCCATCGTTACCAATTTCAGGTTTATATTCCATAAACCATTCTATTTTACGTGGGGAACCATATACCGGATCTTCGTAGTCTTCCTCCTCGGCAGGCTGGTCGTCATCTGATAACGGATACTCATGAATATAATAAGCATCAGCTAATTCTTCCATGCAGTAATATTTGTACTTCAAATTTATGGTATTAGCATTCTCGGTTCTGATAATCAGAGGGTGATCAATATTTGCCGTATCATAGACTAATATCGGGAAATCTTCATTGTTAAGCGGCTCTGTATTTGTAAAAGCAGGATTCTCTGAAAATTCAATGATTGAAGGCGTTATAGTCTCAGCCCATAGTGTATCTAATGTATTATTGTTAGAGTCCGGTACTATAACTACTAATCTATATTTGGTTTTGGGTTCTATAATCATTGCCGATGGATCATAATAGCCAAGCGAATCAAAATTAGTGAAATTTATATTCAACTGAAGGGTAGATTCATCTACTACATTCTCATTATTATCAATTTTCTGCAGTTTTACGCTCATCTCTTCATTATAAAAAAACATTTCGTTTAAACTTTCGTTAAGGTTAATTGTCTTGCCAATGAAAATGCATCTGTCTTTTGACAAAGAAGTATTAACCTCAAGATCTCCGGCAATAATGTAATAGAAATCCTTCTTATGTCGTTCCGGACTTACCAGATCACATCCTGCTAATATCAAAATTAAAACGAAACTCAGTGTTGTAGCTAATGATTTCACTTATCCTCCTAAAATTCTACATTAATACCAATAAATGGTAGAAATGGAAACATTCCGGTATGTTTTTCTTCTAATTCAATATGATTATCTTCAGAATTAATTCTGGGTATATATTGAGCACTCCAAACATTTTTGTTGTTAAGGACATTAATTATCTCTATGTACGGTTCTAATCCAAAACGTCCTATCTGCCACTTCATTCTCAAACTGACATCTAATCTGGAATAGGCAGGAAGTCTCTCACGATCAGAATAACTGTATAAAATTTGTATACTATTGCCATCAGTGTAATATTTCTCCGGCTTACCGGTAGGTTGTCCTGTATAATAAGCAAAACTTGTCCCCAACTTCATTTCAGAGCCTAAATACAGTTTGCTGAAAACTCTTGATATATTGACCGTTTGGACAAGGTTGATTTGATGCGTTCGATCAAATTTCGGGAAATAATACTCACTCTGGTCTGTCTCAGGATTAACATTCACATTCTCTATCTTCCTTTTAGTTATACCAAAAGAATATCCCAGAAAACCTTCAATTCCATTATAGTTATTTCGCAGTAATACATCTCCCCCGTATGAAAATCCTTTACCCATATTATAAATATCTTTTAGAGAACCTGTTTCATTGTCCCATTCATAATCAGTCTCAATTCGATATTCCACCAGATTATTATAGTCTTTGTAATAACCTTCTACTTCAAAAGCCAAATAATTATTCAGTTGACTATTAAAACCAAGGATATAATGGTTGGAAATTCCCGGATCAACGTTACCATCTAATGGGAACCATAAATCTATCGGAGAACTAACGCCAAGATTAACTGAGGTTAGAAACTGATAGTATCTGCCGTAATTTGCATATATGCTGCTGACCAAACCTACTTTATATCTCAGAGATAGTCTTGGAGAAAATCTGAGATAATCTGCATCAGGAGCATTTTTCAAGTCATCAGTAGTTGAATGAAACAGAGAAACACGTAAACCTGGCTGCAGTGTCCAAAATGGATTTATATCCCAGGTATCCTGAGCATATACAGCCTGAGTGATTGAATGAGTAGTTAAATCAGGAAATGAATTAGAATCCAGATTAACATTTTTCGATGTAAACGAGGATTTTATCTGATTGTACTTTGTTTCAAATCCAAAATCAACTTTGTGACTCTCATTTGGTTTATAATTTAACATCCCTTTCATTGACACATCATACACATCGTTCTTTCTCTTCATCTCAACATCTGCATCTGATGTAATCTCAAAAAGTGAGCCATAATGACTTCCAGCTACAATAAACTGTGAAAAAAGTGTAGGATTAAAAACATGAACCCATTGAGAAGAAAAAGTTTCGTTACCCCAACAGATTTCCATTTCATCTCCAAACTCCAAAAACAATCTGTCCTTCCCAAAATAGAAACTGTTTGTAACTCTATCTTTGGTAGAAATATCCCAATTTATTTTCATGTGACCATCATAGAAATAGTAATCGGGTAAATTAAAGAAATCCTTAACCAATTCAAGATAGGTGCGTCTGAAAGAGCCCATATATGATCCACTTTGATTTCCTATTTTCCAGGGACCTTCATGTGTCATATTTGAACTAATAATACTGGTTCTGGCTATTCCATGAAATTTCTTTCTATTACCCTCTCTGTTAGTTATATCCAGAACAGATGAAAGTCTTCCACCAAATTTTGCAGGGAAACCACCTTTTAGTAATTCTACATTCTCTATTGCATCTGCATTGAAAGTGCTGAAAAGTCCTGCAAAATGGGTAGGATTGTAGACATCAACATCATCAAGAAGAATCAGATTTTGATCCTGAGTACCACCTCTGACATACAATCCGCTCGAAAAATCGGCAATAGAAGATATTCCAGGGAGATTCTGTAATGAGCGAAAAACATCCGCATCAGCAACTTGTGGTAGGTCAAGAATATTTTCGGTGGATTGGCGAATGTTTCCTACCCTGATTTCTTTCGCATTGAAATCAATCACATCATAATATTTGCTATCTTCAACGGTTATACCCTGCAATTCAATTGAAGCCCTTTTCAGTTCAATTTTTACGAACTCTGACTGTCTGGGATCACTGATTGTAACCTTCTGCTGAAATGTATGGTAACCAATTAATTGTGCTATTAATTCACATTCTCCTTCCGGAATAGAATTAATTACAAAATATCCCTTTTTATTGGAATACGCTCCAAGATTTGTTCCTTTAACATAAATGGTTGTATAGGCTAAAGGTTCACCGCTCTCTTTACTGGAGACATATCCGCTAATGTTAGCTGCCTCTGAAAAAACAAAGAAAAAGAGCAGAATTAAAATAGTTAAATATTTGTAAAACATCATCTTGACCCCTTCATATTAAAATTGTTAGCTAAAAGTGACGACTATTGAAATCTGTCAAGAGTAATGATGCTTAGAAATTTCATTTGTAAGAAACTACACAAAGAAAACCCCAATCCTCTAGGAATGGGGTTAATATAATTATCTTATCTCTCTTATTGCTTCTGCAATCAATTTAGCACTCTCCACTACCTTTTTGACATCCACTATTTCAGGTTTATCTTTTGCTGTATGTGTAATGTCCTGTGAATCCATATTGTTGATAAATTTTTCAGAGGATATAGCTACTGCCGGTCTGCCATATTGTAAAAAAATACTGTGGTCTCCCTGAAACCATTGAATACCTTCCACAAAATCCGGTTTATTCTCCAAAGAAGATTTAATGGTTGCAAGAATGTGATCCGGCAGATTAAAGAAAGAAAAAGCCGTTTTCCCTTCTTTCAACCCAAGTCCATCGATATTGATATTGAAGATAATGTCAGAGAAACTCTCACTAAAACGGGCTATGTAACTCATTTGACCCGAAACTGCATAATAGTCTTCTCCGTTAAAAGCCACCAATTCAATTTGAGGCTGATCTGTATAATCTTTTAACATTTCTGCCAACAGCAACAAAAAAACTACTCCGGTAGCATTATCAATTGCACCGGGTGTTCCCTTTTTAGCATCTATGTGGGCTGTAATCACAATTTTACCATTGTTTGATTTTCCCCGTCGACCAATAACATTGAAGCCATAAGAATTAATCCTTTGTGAACGTGATAAAAGACTAACTTCTCTACCTATAAAATTGTTAAATTTTTCACCTTCTTCTTCAGTCATATAAACAGAAGGAATATCAAAATCTCCGTCTTCAAATAGTGGAAATGGATAAACACCCCCAGCTAGAGAAGGATTTCTTCCGGTCGCACAAACCAAAGCGAGTGCCCCGCTGTTTTCTAAAAGAGAAACAATTTTCTGATGTTCCTCAGGATTGTAAAAAACGAAATTTTTCGGCATTATTTGTTCTTTGGCTATCTCATCATGTAAAAAGATGATTTTCCCTTTCGCAGAAATCAGTTCTAACTCTTTAACGGTGCTCACTCCTATTGCCTCAGCTGTCACGTTACATCCCAAAGAATAAGGACTTGGCAATACTTTAAAAAATATCCTTTCATATTCTAGAGAAGCTCCTTCTTCAACCCAATCAATTGCTTCAAACCTGTCTGTTTCAGTTTCCCAGCCAAATTCTTTTAACTTCTCAGCAAAGAAAGAAGTTGCTTCCCTGTTTCCTTCGCTTCCAACACAACGTTCTGTAATGTCCACACACATTTTTTTCAAGTAGAAATCTGCTTTTTCTGTAATTTTTTTCATATTCTTCTCCTGAAATTTGATTTGGATAGAATATCTTTTTTTTTGTTTAGAAATTGTAAAAATCCGACAAAATAATCATTTTTACTCAATGAAATAATCTGAACAATCAGGATATTGTAACAAAAATTCTCCGGGCGTGTATCCGGTCATAGATTTAAAATCTTTGGTAAAGTGTGCCTGATCACAAAAACTGTATTCGTAACTAAAATCAGTGAGTGATTTAAAGCCCGTATTGTATAGATTGTGCAATACATTTTTGAATCTTGCAATTCTCACATACTGTTTGGGTGATTTTCCCAAAAATGCCTTAAATTTTCGTTCCAGAGTTCTTTCAGTTGTAAACAATTCAGATGCAAGTTGTGATACTTTTACATTTCCTTTTTTCTGATTAATCAGATCAACTCCATTTTGGATTAGAGAGAGATTTGAAATTAAAACTTGTTTGAAGCTTTTTTTCAGGAAATCTTCAATCAGGGAAATTTTCTTATCAATCGAAGTCAATGTTGAAATACTCTCTTCTATAAACCTGACAGATGAAGGATGAATTTCATTTAAGTCAGTTGAAGAATCCTCAATTTCATGTAACGGAAATCTGAAAAAATTACAAGCCCCATGAGGATAAAAAGTTACAACAATTACTCCTGAATCTCCCTTCGCAGAAATATCTGAGAATTTGCTATTTATGCCACTTATAAAGGAACGATATTGAGTGTGCGATTTTTTCTCACAAAGCACTTCAAAAGGTCTTTTATAATGGAACATGAGCTCTATGTCCCCTGTAGGAATAACTCTCTCAGATATCTCTCCCTCTGAGGAATTGATCTCCAATACCCAGTAGTGCTTAATAAATTGTGCAAGAAAACCCGAAGGTTTGATAATTTTATAAAACATTCGGCTTTTTGATACTATTCAGTGAAGTATTTATCTAAGTCGACTTTAGTCCAATTCTGATAACCAGGAACTTTTACCCAGATCTGAAGTAATTCCGGAATAGTAATAATTTGATAGACTGTTCTAATTGAACCACTGTCAGGCCAAGTTGCGCCACCCTCTTCCAATGGAGTATCCATTATTATTTTCATTACTTCTGTATCAATTTTACCTTTATTCTTTTCCCCCAAAAGTAACAAATTCTCTCTTCGCGACTCTGTTTTGAATCCGGCAGTATCCTGTAAAATTATTCCCCATGAGGGATCCGCAAAATGATTTGTAGCAACCAGTAATCCATCATTGTCTCCATTACGTCTGCGATGTTCAAAAGGTGCCCACTCGTAAGAACGACCCTGTTTTTTATCAGCAACATTGATAATGAAGGCAAAATTGTTCCTTGTAGTGTTAAAGGCAGCATCAATCTGTTCAATCGAGCTATAATCATTCAGAAAAGAAAACAGACTCACAATAGCTGGAATTCGATTATGATAGCTTAATGTTCCACCTGAAGGCAATCCATTATTCAATTCCATAAAAATTCCGTCTTCATTCATTCCTGTAGTAAGATAAATAATTCCTGCAAATGTTACTATGGCATTGGAAATTCCCGAATCAGGATTAAATACAGTCACAGTGAGTGTTTGAGCGAATTCTGTATATTTATCGAACCAATCATAATTTCTTCCGATAATCAGTGGATTGACTCCTGCGTAATCATCCCAGGCAATAATACCCGAACAGCCAGACAAAGAACCATAACGTTCCAAAGAATTCAACATCATATGTTCTTCCAGAGTTAGTCCAGAGGTTTCAGCCATACCAAGGAAAATTTCTTTGAACCTTTGCGGATATAGCTCATAAAATGACATAGCCATTTCAATCATAAGTTCAGAAGAAACACTTTTAGTCTCTTGAAAATACTCTACAATAGCAGACTGATAAAGATCCTGTAATTCTTCTTTCAGAAGAAATCCGTACTGTCTTCCCATTTGATGATAATTACCATGAAGGGAAAGCACATTCACCTTTCCAGAACGAAACAATTCACCAGACTCAAACTCTGCAATACATTTTTCAGCTTTCAATTCTGCAAAAAATAAAGTTAATGAACATGTAAAAATAATAGTAACGACGAACTTTTTAATTAGTTTTCTCATGATTCTCCTCAATTTTAGTTTTATTTAAACTCCGGTTAGCCCTGCCCGGATTAACTATTTGTGTAATTCTATCAAAAATTGTTCTTCTTTCTTGCCCTTTCATTAACGATAAATCTGACACAACAACTCTGTTTGTGACTCTGCTGGTAACAATACCGTAGTCTTCCTGAACATAACGATAAATACTATGAATAACATAAGGTTTCCCCTCAATTTGTCCGATATAGAGCATTATGTGTCCGGGAAATCTGATCAGAGTCATCCCAGGAATTGCATTTTGAGAAATTACTATATCTGCAGAATCAACCTGAGGATCATAGAGATTCCCCCACGAATTTCCCTGAGCCAGTCCATTACGTGGGAGCAGAATCCCATAAAGTGCATATAAATTCTGGATAAATTTTGAACAATCAACAAACTGATTTGTATCTCCCCATCCATAAGGATTATTTAACCATTTAAAGGCATCATAAATCAGATTTCTTGAAGTAATTTTCTTTGGTTTTATGATAATTTCATCCCTGTTTATATAGGCATAACCAAGTGATTTATAGTCCGGCTTCAGAATACGGCACATTGCAGTATCAGTATAAGTAGTATCTACGAAAATTCTGCTTCCCATGCGAATTCTGCCAAGAAATCCAGTTTTGTCAGGATTTTCAAAGTATTCTGTATATGCATTCTGGATAATACCCTCAGAGAATTTGTCTAATGTCTGCAGATTCTCTAAAAGAAAAAGATTATCCTTCTTTACCCAACCATAAGAAAAACGGTTAGTTTGAAAAATCCACTTATGATCTCTACTTCTGAAAAGTGCATAGGTCATTTCTCCCATATCCAGTCCATTGTTTTGCATAAAATCAAATTCATCATCAAACGGTTTTTGGGAAAGGAATTGATCTCCGGGAAGCATCCTTTCATTTGTAAATCCGGTGGTTAATGCCAACTTACCGATATACAAATTATCGAAATCCAGAGAATCCTGAGGGAAGTTTTCGAGAAAAGAATAGAAATCGGCTTCCTGTAATTTCTCACCATCAGATTTATACAGTTTAGCTGTTTTCAAATAATTCATCTTTCGTTTGATATTATTGATTGCATTAATTTTATACGCCAGCTTTACATCATCGTTATCTACAATTTTAGTCAAATCCAACACATATTTTTTTGATCTGATGTAGCTGTTCAGTGAGTCAATTTCGGCATCATTAAGTAAAATCTCATCCGGATACTGTAATAGGTCAACCCAGAATCCGGGAGATAACATGTCAGGTTTCACCCCCGGCATAATATGAGGAGAAAAATAGTAATCATTAGCAACATGATATATTTTTTGATGATGAGTTATTTGACTGCAGCCCATAAGCAGCAGGACGATAATGAAATAAACTGTTACATTTTCTCTTCTCATGTATTCTCCTGAAGTCAAAAAATATCTGTTTGTTTTTTTGAAAAGAAATTACTGAATTCTCAGCTATTTTGGAAAAACCTTTTAAGGCTTATTTTCTGTCAAATATAATAATGAAGTTTGTGGATTTTTATGACTCCAGACCGTAAATTCTCATCGGCAGATTTTTGAATAGCATCTGAAACTCTCAAGGAATGTTCCAAAATTCGACAAAGAAAATCAATGATTTGTACCATACCTTACTTCTCTTCTCCTTTATATTTCATCAATCAGATCAATTCCTTTTACATGAAATTTTTCATCTAACCCTGTTTTATCAGATTTTTGAGTTCTTTTTCTATTAAAAAATTTTGCAAACTATTTATTTATCTTACAACGAGTTGCATTGTCGAATTATTAAACAGTTTCTTTTTAATTGTGAAAATGTCAAAAAAGTATTGACGTCAAAAATTCGATTAATTCTGTTGCCACATTGGTTACAAATAAAATATGTTGTTACCAATAAGAGAAAAAATAATGATTATCGGATCCGATAATTATTGATAAAAAGGAGGAAAAATGAGAAAGTTGTTTTTATTAATCATGCTTTTAGCTGCTTTTTCGCTATTTGCTCAATGGGAAGTCGGAGAGGTAATATCTCAAGATTATTCCTGGACAGATAATAGCGGAGAAGCTCATTCGATTCACGAGTTAACCGCAGCTGGTAAAGTAGTTTACATTTTTTGGGGAACTGCAGGCTGAGATGGATGTGCAGCGGCGGCGCCGCTTTTAAATACTTGGTGGAATAATACTGCCAATCACGATGAGATTTATCTTATTTGTGCTTACAACTGGACAAATTATTCTTTGCCATACGGTTCTCAGGTTAATGGATATTATGGTGATTTTGGTAATGGTTATGTACCTTTCTTTGCTGTAATTGGAGCATACAATGTTCTTATGTATGCCGATAATATTTATGCTAATTCGCAAGCTATCATCCCGGCAGCTCTGGATTCTTTCAATAGTATGGGTGTAGTAAACCCAATCAATACCATCACTTTGGATTATAATGAACAAACTACAGTTGATTTAACAGATGTTTTTGCTCATCCTGATAATGAACCAATTACAGTTACTGTTGAAGATAACTCGGATCCTGCAATAGTTGATGCAACAATCACAGGTAATACATTGACTCTACTGGCAGGACAAACAATGGGCACAAGTACAATCACCTTGCTCGCAGTCGGAGGTGAATTAAGCTGTGATCATTCTTTCAATGTTGTTGTACTTGACCCAAACACTGCTGAAGTTACTTACACAGCTCCCAATAGCCCACTTCAACAGGCATATCCTAACAACACAAATCCTTACGAAAATTCATATACAGATTTAGGCTGGACTGAAGTTGAAGTATCTGAGCCCGGTGTAGTAGTTTCTATAAACGTCCAGTGCACCTGGAATAGTGTTGATTATGCTAGCGAGGGTAGTTTCTGGGTTCAAACTCCAACCGGACAGGATTACGAGATTTATTCAGCTAGTTCCACGGGAGCAACTCAACTCAATCTAATTATCGATGATGTTGTTGGCAGTGATATGGCAGGTTCATGGATATTCTATCTTGTTGACAGTTACGGAGATGGTGGTCATCAAGTATCTAATTTCTCAGCAATATTTACTTATGTAGGTGGAGCACCCAGTTATGGAACATTGACCGGCACTATCACTTCATCTGACACAAATGACCCAATTCAGGATGCAACTATTACAATTGGTAGCCTAACCGGAACATCAGATGCTTCAGGTATATATTCCATTCCGAATGTTTCTTCAGGGACATATACCGTAACATGTATGGCTGCCGGATATGCAACTCAAACTGCTAATAATGTAGTAATTACAACAGATGAAACTACCACACTTGATTTTGCTTTAGTTATCGGTGGGGCAAACAATCCGCCCACAAATTTAACTGCTGAGCTTCAGAACAACAATGTACTCCTGAACTGGGAAGAACCTGCCGGACAAAACGGCACACTCCAGTGGTGTGGAGAATTTTCTGATAACAGCATCGGAACAAATAGTGCTGTAGACTTTGATGTAGCTGCAAGATTCACATCCGAAGAATTAGCTGGCGTTAGTGGACTTTATCTGAATGAAGTATCATTCGTCCCTGCTTACGAACAATGTGAATATTCAATCAGAGTTTGGACCGGAGGCACAGCTGGTGCAGCTTACAATGCCGGAACCATGGTGGTAGATCAATTAGTCACCAATATAGCTCTGGGTGAATGGAATACTGTTTCTTTAGAAACTCCTGTTTTAATTGATGCCAGCCAAGAACTGTGGATTGGTTATCGTTCCAATACACAGGGAGGTCATCCCGCCGGAACTGATGCAGGACCAAATGTAGAAGGTTTTGGAAACCTGATAAATCTAGGCGGTTCGTGGTCAACCCTAACGACTCTCAATGCTGCTTTAACCTATAACTGGTGCATTTCTGCCACAGCTTCCGCTTCCAGAAATAGTCTGGCAGAAGCAATCCCACTGATTTGCAAAGATCATCGCAAAATCAACGACTATCAGCAAATTTCTGTTACTAAATTCAATCAGACTGCAAAGAACAGACTTGATATTCAAAGAAATAATCGAAGCCTTATCGGATTCAACATTTACAGAGATGATCAGGTAGAACCAATTCAAACTGTTGAATCTACTACTTACAGCTTTCTGGATACCAATCTGCCTGCAGGAATATATAATTACTGGGTAACAGCCCTCTATGAAGGTGATTATGAATCGATTCCTTCTAATGTTGTAGAAATTGAAGTTCCTACTTCTACTACAAACAACAACCCAACACCTGCTGCTACTGAACTGGTAGGAAACTATCCAAATCCGTTTAACCCTAAGACAAAAATCAGTTACAGAATGAAAGAAAACGGACACGTAAAAATTGAAGTTTATAACCTCAGAGGACAAAAAGTTACAACTCTGGTCGATGAATTTAAAGAAGCAAACGAATACACTATTGAATGGAATGGTACTGATTCAAATGATAACAAAGTATCAAGCGGCATATATCTGTTCAGTATGCAAACCGGAAAATATACTTCAACCAAGAAAATGGTATTGCTGAAATAACAATTGCATTTAGATGAAAATATGAGGTAAGAGTTTAACTCTTACCTCATTTTCTTTTAATAAGAAATCTCCTAAGTTAAATTCTAAACAAAGCAATCTGCACAGACTATTCAAGTTATCAAAGATCCACTGTCATAAACAAAATCTAACAACTGTTTTATACTCTAAAACTATGTGCCGTCTGGATCATTTTCTTAATCTTTTCATTATCAGGTTTACCCTGTAAAAGAGTAGATGAATAAGCATGAACTGCCAGAAAATCATAATTCAGGTTTTTTCCGATTAGATTGATTTTCTCTTCATTAATACCGCATCCAATCACAATCTCAATTTTATCATCTGTAAGTTCAATAGTTTTACTTAGGTTCAAAATTCGTTCATTCCAGGGAATTGTAATTCCCCATGGTTGTCCGGCCGTTAGAATACGATCAATTTCACAATCTTTCAATACTCTAATTGCATTATTTTTATTGGAGATACAATCAAACGCCATATGAAAAGTTGTATCCATATAGTGCTTATCGGCTACCGCCGTAATTCTGTTTAATTGATCGGTATTAATGTTCATGTTATCATCGAGACATCCGAAAACAATTCCGTCAGCTCCATTATCTGCAGCAATTTCTATCTGTTCAATCAAGTTATCAACTTCTTTATTAGTATATACAAAATTGCCGGGACGAGATCTCATCATAACCATTAATCCATTATAATGACCAAGTATATCTCTGGCTATTCTGATCATCTGAGCAGAGGGAGTTAATCCGCCAGCATCCATATCCGAACACAATTCAATGCTGTCAACGTCATGTAAAGCTGTGATCATTAGAGCATTAGTTAAATATTCTTCACTAATGCAGTTCAAACACAATTCAAAATTCATCTGAACCTCGGAATTATTTCTTAGCAGAGAAGTTATTACATTCCCATACAGGTAAAACTATTTCTTTCTGTGCAGCCAGATTTAAAACTTCTGCAATTATACTGCAGCCCTTATTTTCAAGTTCCGGTTTAAATTTGCTGCAATCCCAACACATACAAAACTCTTTCTGTTTTCCATTCAGGTCATCTCTGACCCAATTTCCATTCTCTTTTTCAAAGTATTTTTTACTCATTTCCTTGCTCCTTTTTTATGTATTCTGCCCAATCGTGGGCATATTTTTTAAACGGTTTCAATAACTGAAGCAATTCTACACCATTTGGAGTCAGTTCATATCCTTCTGAGCTATTTTGTACCAAACCTGCCATTTTCAATTCTTTCAATCTGGTATTGAGAATTGTAGGCGATATTGTCTCACACTTACTTTGTAGCTCCCTGAAATTGAAAGGTCTCTCACCTAAGTTCCAAATTATTCCCATTGCCCATCTTCTGCACAATAAATCGAACAATGCCATAACAGGTTTCCCCGTATGTGAGCCTCTGACCGGACTTCCCGGTAATGGTATTTTTATCATTTGCATCTCCTTTTTGATACAAATTTTGTAGCAGAGAATTTCTGTCAATAGAAATTTGTCTACGAAAATCCAGATTGTCAGTGTTTTAAAACAAGTTGATGCTTATACTCAGGGCAACTATTTAATAGTTCTTCTTTAACTTGTTTGACAAAAAATCAGTTTTAAAAAATTTGAGTTAAGAAAATTTTAGGAGGAATCATGAAGGGAGTTATTCTGGCAGGTGGCATGGGAAGCCGTTTGTTTCCTTTAACTAAAGTAACTAATAAACATCTTTTACCTGTAGGTGATAAACCCATGATTTTTCACCCGATTCAAAAACTTCTTGTTGCCGGAATCGATGAAATAATGATTATTACAGGAATTGAACATATGGGAGCAGTTGTTAACCTGCTAGGGAGCGGAAAGGAATTTGGTTGCCAATTTACTTATCGGGTTCAAGATGAGCCAGGCGGAATTGCTCAGGCCTTGGGATTAGCTGAAAGCTTTGTCGGAAACAACATGTGCACTGTGATTTTGGGAGATAATATTTTTGAAGACGAAATTGGAGAATATATCAGTAATTTCAAAAAACAAAAAATCGGGTCAAAGATTCTCCTAAAAGAAGTAACCGATCCCCAACGATATGGTGTTGCAGAATTGAGCAACTCAAAAATAATATCTATAGAAGAAAAACCTCAGAAACCCAAAAGCAATATGTGTGTTACAGGCATTTATATGTATGATTACAAAGTATTTGAATACATAAAGACACTAAAACCTTCGGGACGGGGCGAACTTGAAATAACGGATGTTAATAATAAATATGTCCAAACTGGTGAAATGACTTTTGATGTTTTAAAAGGATGGTGGACTGACGCTGGAACATTTCCTTCATATTATTTAGCAAACGATCTTGCTTTTAAAAATTCAGACAAACTTCAATCAGAATAAACAGGAGTAAAAATGAATAAAATAATTATGGTTACTGGTGGTGCAGGTTTCATTGGTTCAAATTTCATCAAATTTATGCTGAATAAATATCAGGATTACAAAATCATAAATTTTGATAAACTTACTTATGCTGGGAACTTGCGAAATCTTTCTTCTGCAGAAAACAATCCTAATTACTATTTTGTGAAAGGTGATATTGCTTCAGAAAAGGATGTTAAAAGTATCTTTGAAGAATTTTCTCCCGATTATGTAGTTAATTTTGCCGCAGAAACTCATGTGGACAGAAGCATCATGGATTCAACCGCTTTTATTATGACAAATGTAGTCGGCACTCAGCTGTTACTGGATTCTGCCAGGACCAATCAGATAAAGAAATTTGTTCACATATCAACTGATGAAGTTTATGGGAGTTTAGGTCAGGAAGGAACTTTTAACGAAAATTCCCCCATCAAGCCCAATAGTCCTTATTCAGCCAGTAAAGCCTCATCTGATTTACTGGTAAGAGCTGCCTGGAAAACATACGGTCTAAATGTTAATATAACCAGATGTTCAAACAATTATGGTCCTCTGCAATTCCCTGAAAAACTCATCCCTCTCATGATAAATAATGCCAATAACAACAAAGAATTACCTGTTTACGGAAATGGTACCAATGTAAGAGATTGGATTCATGTAGAAGACCATTGCAGCGCAATTGATCTTGTTCTCCATGAAGGCGTTCCCGGTTCAGTTTATAATATTGGTGCTGACAATGAATGGAAAAATATTGAGATAGTAAAAACTATTCTCAGACACATGAATAAACCCGAGTCATTGATCAGATTTGTCACCGACAGACCAGGTCATGATCTCAGATATGCAATCGATTCATCCAAGATTCAAAAAGATTTAGGTTGGAAACCACAAATAGAGTTTTCAGACGGACTGAAAAGTACCATAGACTGGTATCTTTCCCATTCAGAATGGATAGAAGAAATTGTTAAGGGTGATTATGTAAACTATTACAAGCAAATGTATGAAGAAAGATAATGGTAAATATATGATGAGAAATGGCTTACTAATACTTCTATTGATCTTTTTACTTACCGGTTGCATGCTAAACATTCTCAAAGAAGAACAGACATCAACAAATATTTCGCAAAATACATCATCTGCAGAGTCCTCGATATCTGACAGTTGTTCCTCCGAATCGGATAAATTTAACTATCTTGTTGATTCTTTGCAGGTGGTTATTGATGAACTTCAATATCAGATAGACCTGTTGACTCAGGAATTGGAATTAGCTAACAGCAGAGTCGCAATCAATCAAGAATTCTGTATTCCAGAGTCTCTGGAATTTGCCGAAACCATGATAGATTTGAAGAATGAAAGAATCGCAGCCAAGTTTAAGGAAATATTTGATATAGAATTGAAGAATGCTCCCCGCTATATTCCTAGAAGCGGCTATTATTTCCCCGTCTTTGATTCACTTCTGAAAAAATATGACATCCCTTCTGATGTAAAATATCTGGCTGTAGCTGAAAGCGAATTGAATTCTATGGCTTCTTCTCATGTTGGTGCAGTAGGAGTATGGCAATTCATGAAATCAACAGCAAAGGGATATAATCTCAAAATAGATTCTTTCGTCGACGAAAGAAGAAACATTTTCAAAGCTACTGACGCAGCATATAAATATCTAAAAAATAGCTATACGCAATTGTCGGAAAGAAAAAAATCTCAGGACTGGTTGTTGGCGATGTGTTCATATAACGCAGGATTGGGAAGTATCTATAAAATAATCGATGCTCAGGGCGGTAGAACTTTCAGAGACCTGATTATGCGCGTAGATGAAACAAATCGGTATGTATGGAGAGCAATGGCAATAAAACTGATATTCATGAGTGAAGAAGAGATCTTCGGTAAAAAATTCTCAAGAGAAGCTTCACTTTTTGAAATGACTAAAACTGTTGCTATTAAATTAGATGGATATCATAAAATTGATGATTGGGCTCAGGCACAGGGAACTGTTGTCAGTAAAGTGTGGGAATTGAATCCTTGGATCAAAATATACCAAACGGAAAGGCGCAAATATTCTTCAGTCAATGACGTAGTTCTTCCTCCGGGTGAATTTGAGATCCTTCTCCCCTACAATTCAGTATCAGATGAAAATGCTCTTTTAGTGATCAATCAGAAGCTTCTGGAAAAGAATAACGGTTTCTTTAATTATCATACTGTAAAATACGGGGACACTTTGTATGGAATTGCCAGAAAATACCACACTACTGTAGCTAAAATTCAGAAATTGAACAATTTGACTTCAACTACTATTCGTCCAGGTCAGAAACTAAAACTTTTGGGTAATGAAAATTTTTCTGTTTCTTCATCAATCTCTAACTATCATGGAGACAATGTTTATACAGTAAAAAAGGGTGATTCCGTCAGTAAAATCGCCGACAGACTTAATGTAAGCACAAAAAATCTGATTTCTTTGAACAATCTGAAAACTAAAACAATAAATGGTCAGAAAATAGTCATTATCTACCCGGGACAAAAACTTAGTTATTAAGATGGATAACTGTTCAATCAGAAAGATGAATCAAGAAGATTTGTCGCTTGTATTGGAAATCGAGAAAGTTTTATTTACATCTCCCTGGAATCAGGAGATGTTTCTCCAGGAAATTGAATTACATGATTCATATGTTATGGAGATTGAAGAAGTTGTAGCAGGATACATTTGCGGATGGGAAGTTGGAGAAGAATTTCACATAACAAATATTGGAGTTAAACAATCATTTCAGCGAAAAGGCTTTGCGTCACAATTACTGTTTGAACTTATCTCAAGTAAAATGGAAAAAGGCTTCAGATACTTTTTCCTCGAGGTTAGGGAAAGTAATTTCAAAGCAATACATTTATATCATAAATTTGGTTTTGAAACAATCGGAAAAAGAAAAAGATACTACAATTATCCCGTCGAAGATGCTCTAATAATGGGACTATTCCCCTACGGTAAACCTGATTATATTTAAACTCTCCCATATCTTCTCATTGAAACAAAATTCTCCTTTGGGTAATTTCTCCCCAATATAGTTTATAAATTTCTAATCATTGTCTATTACCTTTCAGGAAAAACCTCTTCAGAAAATAAAAATAAACAGGAATGGTTCATATCTGAAAGTTTCTATTCCATTCTTATAAATTCAGTTAACAATCATCATTACAAAACTGTTGTTTTGAAAAGAAAATAATGATATCAGAAAGAGTTCAATGGCACAACATCTGCTTTAGAACAGGGAAAATAACTTAAAGGAGTTTTTTATGGCAGACAAAGCATTTAACCCATTCAAAATGGCACAAGAACAGTTTGACAAAGTCGCTGATATTCTTGAGCTTGATGAAGCAACCCGTGAACTTCTCAGAAATCCTCTCAGAGAATATCACGTAAGCATTCCTGTTAAAATGGATGATGGTACAGTGAAAGTTTTCCGTGGATTCAGAGTTCAGCACAATGATTCCAGAGGTCCCGCAAAAGGCGGTATCCGTTTTCATCCTCACGAGACAATCGATACAGTGAAAGCTTTGTCAACCTGGATGACCTGGAAATGTGCAGTTGTTGATATTCCTCTTGGTGGAAGTAAGGGTGGCGTTATTTGTGATCCTCACAACCTTAGCCAAAGAGAACAGGAACAACTTTGTCGCGGTTTTGTCAGACAACTTGCTCATGACGTTGGACCTCTCAGAGATGTTCCTGCTCCAGACGTAATGACTAATGCGCAACACATGTTATGGATGTTGGATGAATATGAGACCATTATGGGCGCAAAATTTCCGGGAATGATTACCGGTAAACCAGTTGGAATGGGCGGTTCATTAGGCAGAACAGAAGCTACCGGATACGGTGTAATATACACTCTCAGAGAAGCTTTAAAAAATCATGGAGTAGATCCTAAAAATACAACTGCAAGTGTACAGGGCTTTGGAAAAGTTGCTCAATACGCTATCAGATTATATAATCAAATGGGTGGAAAAGTAATAGCCGTTTCTTCCTGGGATCAAGGTGAACAGAAGAGTTTTTCTTACAAGAAAGCTACTGGTGTTGATATTGATGAATTATTATCAGTTACCGATAGATACGGCGGAATCAACAGACCTAAGGCAATGCAGATGGGTTACGAAGTTCTTCCTGGCGAAGACTGGCTCATTCAAGATGTAGATATCCTTATCCCGGCAGCTTTGGAAAACCAGATCACCGGTGCAAACGTACAATCTATCAGCAAAAAAGTTAGATTTATCGCTGAAGGAGCAAATGGTCCTACCACTCCTGAAGCTGACAAAGTTTTACGCGAAAGAGGAGTATTTGTTATCCCTGACTTCCTGGCAAACGCAGGTGGAGTAACTTGTAGTTACTTTGAACAGGTTCAGTGTAACATGAATTATTTCTGGGAAAAAGATGAAGTATTAGCTAAACTCGACCTGAAGATGACTTCTGCTTTCCATGCAGTTAGCGACCTTGCTAAGAAAAAGAATCTTTATATGAGAGATGCTGCATATATTATCGCAATAAACAGAGTTGCTCAGGCTTGCAAAGACAGAGGTTGGGTATAAGCCGGGCACGTACCTTTCCAGTGAAAGGATAACTTCAAAACCAATCCTAAGTGTATTACAAAAGCCTGTAGATTAATCTACAGGTTTTTTTTATGCCTAAAAATTAGCTGAGATGTTATAATATGAAAAAAAACTTGCACCTTTATTGTCTTTCAAAATTTTATACTACTCTGATTATTGTTCTTAGAGGTTAAGGAAAGAAAAATAATGTATCGGGAGCAACAGTATGAATTACATCATTGATATAAAAGACAAAAAACAAACAAAGGCAGAATTATTAAAAATTGGTGTATCTTCCCAAGGCATCGAAGCAATGGCTCTAAAGGCTATAAATTCAATAATTAAGCTTGAAGATGTAAATACTGGCGCTGCAAATATTCTCAAACAGGAGATGCTTGCATTGGGTGGAGATGCAGCTCTTGCCAGTGGAATAGTAGAAGGGAAAAAAGAAAAAACTGATGTTCTTCTTCTCGGCAATGCAGACAAAATTTATAAACTAATTACTAAGCTGAATAATTACTCAATTTTCGGTCTCCAGCAAATTCAATTCGAACTAAAGAGGCTTTCAGAACAATTAGATACCAGCATTCCCAAAAAATTGACCATGACTAATTCCGAACTGACTCTGGACTCAACCAAAATTATCGGTATCTTAAATATTACTCCGGATTCTTTTTCTGATGGAGGCAATTTCGAAACAATTGAAAATGCGGTTGCTCATGCCCTGAAGATGAAAAACGATGGAGCAGAATTAATTGATATTGGCGGTGAATCCACCAGACCGGGAGCTGAAAATGTTTCTAGTGATGAAGAAATTAAGAGAATCTGCCCAATCATTAATGAGATTAAATCATCTATTGGAATACCGGTTTCAGTAGACACCTATAAAGCTTCTACAGCCAGAAAAGCCGTGGAAGCCGGCGCAGACATAATTAACGATATAAGCGCACTCAGATTTGATAAAAAAATGATAGAATTGCTGGTTGAACATGAAAATATTCCGATAATATTGATGCACATGCTGGGTAATCCCAAAAATATGCAAATTAATCCCACTTATATTGATGTTATAAAAGAAATCTTGCAATTCTTCTCAGAAAGAATAGAAACATGCTTGAAAAAAGGAATAAAAGAAAACAGAATAATTATTGACCCCGGGATTGGTTTTGGTAAAAGACACGAAGATAATCTAAAAATTCTGAATAATCTCGAAGCATTTAGATCATTGGGTTTCCCTGTTGTTCTGGGAGCTTCACGCAAAAGTTTTATAGGAAAAATATATCCATCTTCTGTCAGTGACCGATTAGCAGGAACACTTGCCACCTCTGCTCTGGCATTTGAAAAGAAAATCGATTTTATCAGGGTTCACGATGTAAAAGAAAACTGCAGACTCCTAAAAACACTTATGGCTATCAAGGAAATTATATGAGCTTCTTACTTCCCCATGTTACAGACATATTAGATGTGATAATAATGTCTGTCCTCATTTATTTTATCATTCAGCTAATTATTAAAAAAGCAGGTGGTCTGCCTATTCTTCTTGGAATAAGTCTGACAATTTTTCTATATATCTTCGCAACTTTCACAAATCTGAAGATGGTGAGCTCTGTCTTTAGGTCAATCAAAGACTTTTGGCTAGTTCTTTTTATTGTGTTGTTTCAGACCGAGATTAGAAATACTCTGGCAAAACTTGGACAGGGTAGTGGAATAAAGGAAATATTCAAAACCGAAAAAGAGTACTTTTTCCAAACTATTTATCATTCAGTATCAGCTTTATCATTTCTCAAAAGAGGAGCTTTGATTGTATTTGAAAAAAACAATGGATTGGATGAATTTATAAATAACGGAGAAACAATTGATGCAGCACTTTCTCATAAATTGTTACTGATGATTTTTAATACTGCAACAGCTCTTCATGATGGAGCAGTTATCATAAGAAAGGGACGTATTCATGCCGTTAAAGTAGTTTTGCCATTGTCTAATAACGTTGAGTATATTCATCAGTTTGGCACCAGACATCTCGCAGGAATAGGGTTAACCGAACAGACTGATGCCTTTGTAATAATTGTTTCAGAAGAGACCGGCAGAATCTCATTTGCCAAAGAAGGGGTGATTTACCCTAATCTTTCAGCTGAAGAATTGCAGCAAAAACTACGTGATGCTTCTGACGCAAGATTCAGTAGAATTGATAGATAGTTCTGAATATGGAAAACAATACTAAAGTTTTGATTGGAATTACAGGGGGTATTGCTTCCGGGAAAAGCGTTGTTTCTGATTGGTTCAAAAGAAAAGGTTATCTGGTAATTTTTGCCGACAAAATCAGCCATGAACTACTCAACAATAAAGACTTGATTCATCATTTACGGTTCTCTTTTGGAGATAACATTCTACAGAAAAACGGCTGTGTAGACAGAAGGAAACTGGCAGATATTGTTTTTACTGATAAAAATAATCTCATGAAACTTAATAAAATTATGCACCCCGTGATTATTGATGAAATTAACAACAGGATTACTAACTCTCCCGAAAAAATAATATTTCTGGAAATCCCGTTGCTTTTTGAAATTAATATTGAAAGATACTTTGATTGCATTATTTATATTTTTTGTCCAGAAATGATAAGAATCAAGAGATTGATGAAAAGAAACAATTATACTAAAAAAGAAGCAATCTTAAGGATTGCGTCTCAAATGTCAGATCAAGATAAAATGAACCGATCAGATATAATTTTGTACAATGATAAAGACCTTATATATCTGGAATCACAATTGACTGATCTGGAAAATAAAATAGGAGATTTTCAAGGAAGAAAGGTTACCAAAATTATTTTGGACGATAATTAGTTTTTGCTAATCTATCATAGTTATTATTCCTTGACCACTTGAAATCAAATCCCATTTTTGGGAAAAATAATCGGAGGTAATATGAAATACAGAGTCTTATCCATTAATCCGGGGTCTACATCCACAAAAATTGCCGTCTTTGATGACCAAATTCGGTCTTTGTAAAAACGCTCAGGCATGATCCGGAAGAATTAGAGAAATTTGGTGGAATTATTGAACAGTATGAATTTCGAAAAAACCTTGTTCTGGAAGCAATGAAAGAAAACGGAGTCGATCCATCAACTCTGGAAGCGGTTGTAGGTAGGGGTGGATTAGTGCATCCAGTAAAAGGAGGCACTTTTAACGTTAACGAGAAAATGCTGAAAGACCTTAAAGACCCTTCTATCTGGGGAAGAATACACGCTTCCAATCTGGGAGCATTTATTGCAGACTCCATTTCCAAACAGTTCAAAATTCCTGCTTATATCGTCGATCCTGTTACTGTTGACGAGTTTGACGATATTGCAAGAATTTCAGGAATTCCTCAAATCGAAAGGAAATCTCTGCTTCACGCCCTTAATATTAGATACACAGCCAGAAAAGTCGCTGATGAACTAAAAAGAGATTTTTCTAAATCTAATATGATTGCTGTTCATATGGGCGGTGGTATTTCAGTTGCAGCAATAAAAAACGGACTTATGGTTGATGTAAATAACGCACTTTTAGGAATGGGACCTTTTTCTCCACAGAGAGCTGGTGCCTTACCGATTGGTGATTTGATTGATCTGGCGTATTCTGGAAAATTTACAAAAAAAGAACTCACAGATCTTCTTTCAAAAAAAGCCGGACTGATTGCTTATCTTGGCACTGATAATGGACAGGAAATTCAGGAAAAGATTATGGAAGGAAACGAAAAATATAAAAAATATTTTGATGCAATGCTTTATCAGGTCTGCAAAGAAATAGGTGCTTGTGCTTCAGTTCTAAAAGGTAAAGTTGATGCAATTTTCCTGACCGGTGGATTGGCCTACGGAAAATATGTTGTTGATTACATAAAAGAATCCGTTGCTTACATTGCACCGATTTATGTTTATCCGGGTGAAAATGAAATGGAAGCTTTGACCCAGGGCGCAGTCAGAGTTCTGAAAGGAATCGATCAGGAAAACGTTTATTAACAGAAGGTTGGATTACCAACCTTCTTTCCAGTGGAGCAGCTATGTTACGAACAAAGATAGTCATTATATTGATTTCATTATTTTTACCGTTGTTACTTAACGGAGAAAACTGGACTATTCTTGTTTATATGGCTGCAGATAATGGATTGTGTTTAAATGCAGTTAAAGATATCAATGAAATGGAAGCAGCAGAAATTGATGATAATCTTAATGTAATAGTACAGGTTGATTATTCTGAAACTCAGCCAATATCTACTGCCAGAAGGTATAAAATAAGTTCTGATGATAATCCTGAGACAATTTCTTCACATCTCATTTCAGATATTGGTGAAATTGACAGTGGTAGTTGGATAACACTAAAAAACTTTGCCAACTGGGGGTTTTCAAATTACCCTTCATCGAAGAAAGCTCTAATAATCTGGTCTCACGGCAACAGCTGGTACAAAGAGAATAACGACCAAAGATGGATTTGTTCGGATGTTGAATCTAATTCCTCTATATCTGTTGCTAATGGTGATTTGAGAAGAGCCTTCTCTGAGATGAACTACAGACCGGATATGGTAATTTTTGATGCCTGCAATATGATGACAATAGAAAACATTACCGAGGTACATTCTTACTGCGATTATGTACTTGGTTCTGAAGAAACAGTTC
>JAQVBK010000131.1 GCA_028690365.1 Candidatus Cloacimonadota bacterium | reverse complement strand
GGAAATAGCCGAGAATTTTGGATACAGTTTTTCTCAAAGTTCGCTGAAGCTCTGGGGAGACACTTGGAAAATCAAACCTATTGATGAGGTGAAATTAAACGCAAATGAAGTGTGGTCGGTTGCAATTAATAGTCCGGAAAACTCTAACATCAAGGGATTTGGTATTACCGATGGCTATAATTGTCTTCTGTATTCACTTGGTGGTCAATTGTTACTGGATATTGAGCAGTGGGTAACTGCTTATCAGGATAACCATTCCTATGATGAATGGCACAATTTTCATCTACCTGTATCAGATGATTGGCTGGCAAGATTTGATTATCTCCCTGTAATAAATGGACTTATATTTATAAACGATCAATTTGGTACGACTTTTTTTGACTATGTTTGTAATCATACTGAAGATTTGTTGGCTGAACCTATTGTAAATATCAATTATGAAATATTGGAAGAGATCGATAAACCTCAGAATAGTTTAGCTTCAGTTATGTTCAACTGCACAATTTTTAACCAGATCTGTAACGAGTTCCAATACAACTGGATTCTGGGAGATGGGAGTTTTTCCAGTGATAGTTCATTTGTTCACGAATATAGCCTGAATTCGTCTGGCAGATTCAAAGTTATTCTTGAAGTGGTAAATGATTCTGGCAAAATAGGAAGAGATTTTTTGACGCTTGATTTATCAGAAGAAAGTTATTATGAGCCAATTAGAATGAATTTTGTTGGAGATGTAATGCTTGCCAGAGGTTACAATTCTTTGATCTCATATCAGGGAGCAGAAATTCTTTTCAGTAGTGTGGTTAATATTCTAAAAGAGGAAGATCTTAATATTGCTAATCTGGAATCACCTCTAACCGATGCTATTTTTCACCACCCATCAAAACCTATTTTTTTCAAAGGTAATCCGGAGAATGTCGAAGCTTTAACAATTGGAAATATTGATATTGTTACGCTGGCAAACAATCACATTATGGATTATATGTTGCCGGGATTACAAGAGACTCAATCTGTTCTTGAACAAAATGGTATTTTATTTTCAGGTGTAGGAAAGGATTCTTACGAAGCGGAACAACCTCTTTTTTATTCAAAAAACGGTATAGTAACAGCCTTTCTGGCATCTAGTGACAGAACAGGTCAGTATAACAATTACAAACCTTACCTGGATGCCGGTTATAACAAACCCGGATTTGCTTATATGACTCCATACAAGATAAGAGAGCAATTGGGCAAAGTAGATCCGGTAAGTGATCTGAGAATAGTGGAGTTTCATGCAGGAAGTGAGTATTCATTTATGCCGGGAGCCGGTTATGATAAAGGAATATTTGAAGAGTTTCCCGAAGATGAAGAGTACTCCTCCAGAGTAGATGTTCCCCATATGTGGGATTTAGAAATCAGAAGATTTGCCATTGATGAAGGTGCTGATTTGGTAATATGTCATCATCCGCACATTATACAGGGTTTTGAGGTTTATAATGGAAAAGTAATTGCTCATTCACTGGGAAATTTTGTTTTTGATCTTTCTTATGCAGAAACTATGCCTTCAATGATTCTGAGTGTAGATGCAACCAGGGAAGGATTCAAGGACTATACAATTCATCCCGTATTCATTGATAATGACATTCCAATTCCGGCTAAAGGCAAACTTGGCAATCACATAATAGATTATCTTGTAAGACGCTCATTGGAGCTGGATACTTGGCTTCTGGTTAATCGCGAAATACCTTACGCAAAAATTATTATTGATCCTGATACACTGAGTTATAATAAGGAACAACACCGAATCTCTGTTTCTCTTCACAATGATAATCAGAATAACAGAATTTCAGAGTCAATCCCTATTCAAAAACGTGGTTATGTAATGTCTGTGAAAAATGAAGGTGATGAAGATCAGATGTTCGTGAGATTTGGCAGAGAAGTTCTGTGGTTTGGTCATTTTGAGGATGACGGAGTTTGGTTTTGGGAAACGAGTCAGTCACAAGTTATTGATTTTGAGGAAGCACATACCGGATTGAGTTCATTACAACTAAATGATTCGCATGATTATATGAATATTAGCAGACCAATAAAGTGTTTTGATAATGGAGCTCAATATTCTCTGACCGGCTTTTATAAAACCAATCAAAACTGCAACATCAATTTTCTTCTAGATTGTCGGCAGAGTAGAACTTATCCCGGGGTTAGTATAAGCTTAAGCAAATTATTACAAACTACCAATGAGTGGGAACAATTTGATTTCAACTTGGGGAATATCAGTGATAATACAAATTTCTTTGATCTTTTTTTTGATATTGAACCCACTGCAAATGCAATTATTAATATTGATGATTTGAGTCTGATTGAGTGGTCGGAATGGATGCCCGTTGCAGAAGCTCATGAAATTGTCTATCCCAATGATTATTCCTTTATCCAGATTAAGAGTCTACAGGATATTGATTCAGCTTCAATTTTGTATACTGACTTGATTCCGGGAGAAAAAAATTCCTGGTTTGTGCAAACCTTTGAACAAACTCCTGAAATCATCAATAAGGTTAGCAGTTATCCAAATCCTTTCATTAGAAACTATTCGAAAAACAACTCCGTAAAAATTGCATTTAATTCTATCCGGAAAGAAAGGGTCAAAGTAGAGATATTTAATCTGAAAGGGCAGATAGTTAACACGATAGCTGATGAATATTTTAACTCAGGGAAAAACACAGTGGAATGGAACACCAGAAACAAATTTTCTGAAGAAGTTTCGAGTGGTATCTATTTTTACAGGATATCGGCAGGTAATAAATCTATCATAGGTAAAACAATGATTATTAGATAGACGTTTTCGAAGTTTTTTGAGATAAATCTCTGACAATAAGTGATAAATGGTTGACTGAACATTATACTGCTTGACAGGAAAAAACAATAAAAGCGAAGTTACATCATGTCAAAATGCTCCGGAGGAGAAATGGATAATCCGATAAAAGTTCTGTGTATAGATGATGAATATATGATTAGAAGAACAGTAAAAACTTATCTGGAGAATTTTAATTACAAGGTTTATGAAGCCGAAGATGGCGAATCCGGAATTGACAAATTCAGAGAGATTGATCCTGATATTGTGTTCTGCGATATAACTATGCCAGTGATTGGAGGGATGGATGTATTAAAGGTTATTCATAGAGAATCTCCCAATACACCGGTAATAATGATGTCCGGGAATGGTCTGATGTCCGGAGTGATTGATGCTATGCGACTGGGAGCATGGAATTATATTGAAAAACCGGTACAGGATCTCAAAATTCTTAATATCTCCATTGAAAATGCCTTGGAAAAAGTCAGATTAATACAGGAAAATATTGAGTATGAAAAGAATCTGGAGAAAATGCTGGAAACGAGAACGCGTCAACTGATAAAAACTGAAAGAATGGCGGCTGTGAGTTCAATAATTCAGGGAATTGTTCACAATATGAGATCTCCGTTAAACGTTATCTTGAATATAAAGAAACTGTTTAATCTTACTCTCGAAAATATAAATAGTGATCTGAAAAATGAATACGGAGAATTATCACCCAAGTTGATGAGTGAAATTAAAAGTCTGGGAGATATCATCTCTATAAACCATAAAGCTTCGGAAAGATTGAATGACATGGTAAACAGTCTGATGGTAAAAAGCAGAAACGATAAACTGGAAGATGTGGTACTCATAAATCTAAACGAATTAGTTCAGAATGAAATTGACTTCTTACTTAAAACCAGCTATCAAAAATCTAGAATTAAACTCAATATTGAGCTTTCAGAAGAAGTATTAATGGTGAAAGTTGTCAGAGCAGAGGTTAACCAGATTTTCGGAAATCTGGTAAAAAACTCTCTGGATGCATTGTATAAGCAAGATTACAAAGAATTGGAAATAGGTACAGGCAGAAATGATAAAGAATGTTGGCTCTATGTTAAAGATAATGGTCCGGGTATACCTGACGAAATAAAGGATAAACTATTTGATCCGTTTTTTACCACTAAACCAACTGAAACAAAAGATTCTGATAACGAACCAATTGGTACAGGACTTGGTCTGCATTTTTGTCGGGAAACAGCTAAAAGCTACGGAGGAAATGTAATCTTAGAATCAGAAATAGGCAAAGGTACAAAGGTAACTATTATTCTGCCTCTATACATGACTGAAACAGACTCATAATCAGAGTTTTTTGAGGTAATGACAACAGGCGGTATTTCACGCCTGTTTTTATTAACAGCGGGAGATGAGACTAAGTAATTCTTCAATTTTTTCAAGCAGAGGTTTAAGTTCTTCCTTAATTGGATTATCTACCTGTAACTTTGTTATAACGCTTGGGAGGAAGGTTCTTGTTATCTGACCTAAAGTCAGCTTGCGTCGTAGAATTAAATTGGATAAATCTGTGTCTTCTTTGAGTAAATCATCGGCAGCTTTCAGTGAAGCTACATCAGAAAGCAGAGTGTTTGCTGTGTGAATATCGGTATCTATTAATTTGGCGAATTTTTTCAATTCATTAATTCCGCTCAGTTTGCAATAGTAGTTTTCATTAGCATCTGAAATTAATCGTTCAACATCTCTTTTTATACTTGATATTGAAGATTCAGTATTTGAGTTAATCCTGTTAGTTTCCTCTTCAATCATCAGTGATTGCTTCTGTGTTCTTTCTTCATCAGGAATACCAGTTAGGTAAAGATCCCAATTTCTCTCTTTTAGATCAGTCAGATGTTTCTCCCGTTTAAGGGTTATTTCATCTACTTCATCAATTAATTCTTGAATTGTTATCATCTCATCTCCTCCTTTACATTTAAACAGATATTTGAGTTTTTAAAATTAATTATCATAAAAATATCATTTACTATAACACGCTGTTCATAAAAGGAATATTCCTTAGTTTTGAGTAGAACTCTGAGCTATATCATTTATTCTCTTATCGTTTCATTTAAAAAACCAAAATCGAATTTTGAAATCGAAAGGCAAGAATTTTTCCTTACTTTGTTATAAACTTAACATGCCATAGGTTGTGTTTTGGCATGTTTCTTCATTAGCATTTAAAACTAACTTATCGGGACTTGGAAAATTTATCGGCAAATATTCAATTTTAAATGGTAATTCCATTTCAATAATGTCATTTATTCTTTTCTCAAGCAGTTCGTGATCTCTGCAGTAAGTATAAGTTAGTTTCAAATATCGTCTGATAATCATTAATGGAAGAAATTGTTCACGAAACTTCATCCACTCCAATAGGTCTTTTTTCCCCTTTGAACTGTTACATTTTCTACATGCAAAAATCAAATTTTCAGCATCATCTTTCCCACCATATCGTTGTGGAAAAATATGGTCAAGAGCTAAATTCTGAGAAGAACCGCAATAATTACAAATTTTTCCAGTCATAAGTTTTACTTTCTCATCGTCAAATATAGTTCTTATATTCATTTTGCCATCTCTGAGTCCTTTAAGTAAACGGGATCTTATCATGTAGTTAAGCTTTCCATAACTACTTTGATTCTTCACTACAGCACTATGAGCCATTGCTAAATTTGCATAAGAAAGATAAATATGGTTAATAACAGTTTCTGCTAACAGCTTTGTCATGACAATATAGATATTAAAGATATTTATAAAGGTTGTGTTTATGGTTTATCATTTTTTTTATCAACAAGGGATTCTTCAATCATTTTTGCATCAGTAGAAATCTTGCTCAATGTATCATAAACTTCCTTCATTGGCAAATTGTAATCGATTCCCCTTAAAAGTAAGATACTTTCTATGCCCGACTTAATTGAACCGAGGTGACTAGATATTTTGACTTTTAAATCCGGGCTAAGTTTAATTTCTGAATCAATTGAGTGATTATTTGATAATTGCTGAGATTGGTGTTGTTCCAGACTTAAGAAAATGAAAAAATTCTTGGTATCATCGTTTTGTTGAATCTTGGAAATTGTTACCCTGAATTTAACATTGCTGTTTTTCTGGAAGTTGGCATCGTTTAAAAGTAGAGATAGAGGGTTGTTACTTTTGATAATATTTTCAATGTGATTTTTTATTTTTGATTCAATATTAGGGATGATTGTGAATTTTTCTCCCAAAACTTTTTCAGGTAGACCGACCAGGGAATTAACTGCTGATTGGTTAATGTCTTCTATACAACCAGTTTGATCAAGTAGGATTATTCCAAGGCTATTTTGAGCAAAAACAGATTTGTACTTTGAATTGATGGCATCCAGATTGGACTTTGTTTCAATTTCCATGGTTACATCGGTGTATGTTCCTACCATTCTTGTGGGATGACCAACCTCATCTTTAGAAATTATTTTGCCCATTGCATGAATCCATTTTATATCGTCATCTGCTGTTTTTACCCGATATGTTGCTTGATAGTAGGGAATATTTCCCCTTAAATGTTCGATAAGTCTTTCAGTTACAAATTCTCTGTCTTCATTGTGGACAAAAGAAATAAAGAAATCTATGGCAGAACTCATTTTTTCATGAGGATAACCTAACATTTTCAACCAATTAGTTTCATAGAAAATCTTTTCTTCATTGATGTCCCAATCCCATAAACCGAGACGGCTTCCATCCAATGCAAAATTCATTCGTTCCAATGTCTTTTCTAAAGAAGATTTGTATTCATTGCTTTTTTGAAGCGCATTTTGAACAGTTAGAAAATCTGAAAGCAATTCTGAAAAATCATTCAGAGTCAGAAAATCATCTTTCTGGCATTTAAGCATCTCAAATACTATTACCCCTTTTAATTCATGATCCATTTTTATAAGCAAACATAAGACTTTGTTTTTCCCATTTTCATAAATTTTAAGATTGGGGTATTCCTCATTTTTCTTTTCAATGTAAGTAAAATTTTTAGATTTGTTGTAGATCTTTTCTACTGCATTAGAGATTCCCTGTTCCGATAACTCGAAATTATCGGATAATCCAAAACCACTTTTAGCTGCGTTGTAACTGAACTCATTACCTTCAAGGGAAATTACAGCCCATTCATTCTGGAATTCATAAAATTCTTTAAGTAACTGAAACAAGAAACTCAGACAATTCTCATGAGAGTTGTCCATTTTTAGTTGATTCATCAACAAGTTTAACACTTTAAAAATTTTAGTTTTCATCATCCCTCCCCAAATATGTCATCGTTTAATCAGATAAATCCCCATCATCAACCAAATCTTCAGAATTTTCAGCTTCTAATCCGAGTGCTTTCCGAATATAAACGGAAATTATCTCACTAAAAGAAATGCTGCTGGTAAATACAATTGAAATTAGAAGTCCAGTAGTAAAACTGCTTAAAAAATTCAATCCCGTTGTTCTTATTATGTTGATTTTATCAAAAAAGAAAATCGCAAAAGCATAGAAGGAAGCTGAGATTATACTGAAACTGAAAGCTTTAAGCCTGCTTATCCTGACATTAAACCACCAGAACTTCAGTAAAACCAAATTGAACAAAAAAAACAAAAGAAGAAATATAAATATATTAAGCCAGCCCAGAAAATAAAGATTTGTGAAACTGTTTTTTAAGAATAAGGCAGAGATTAATGAACTCAAAAAAGCTATCGGGATTGAAGAACACACTCTTACGTATGTGAAAAAACAGTAAATGATTGCCAGAGATATGATCGAAGGTAAGACAATAAATTCGGATGAATTACGATTAGTGATTCTTTGATCCAATATTAGATCAACCAATAAAACTACAGCTGTCACAATTACCAGGGTAATTAGAATCATTATTATTCTGAATTGAATTCTATTCATTTATTCTCCTGAAAGTATGTCCTGATATCTGATTTCTCCACCGTTAAGCTTTATTATTCTATCAACGATGATTTGCAGTTGATCGGAGAGAGTCAGGCTATCGTAGTGTATAGGCGCGAATATGGTTATAATGATATTTTTTGAATCTTTGTTAACAGCTGTTCGCAATGAATCAGTCATGGGTGAACCAAACGGACCTGATTCATCGGCTAAAACAAATCTACCTTCAAAATCGATTTCGCTATTATTCAAGGCGAAATATTTTTCTCCTTTCAATCCTTTTCTGACCGTAATTTTACCGATGATTTTGTCGGCATCATAAACACAAACTGGAAGCATGAACTCCAAAGAACACCAATTTCCAATATCAACGAAGTTGTTTACTTTGTGAAAATTTTGATTTTTAAGTGCCCTTCTCAATAGTGCTTCTGATGAAGGTCTTCTTTTAGTTGGATCTATGCCAATCGCCTTAAAGAGATTTCTGGCTGTGTCAATTCCAGGAATGTCAGATGGAAGCATACCTTTGAAAATGTTGTATTTAGATTTGGCTAATTCAAGTAGTTCGTCAAAAGCGAAATTGTTGTTATTGTTGATAGTATTATCAATTCTGGCTACTGCAATTTTTATCGGCAAGTTTTCCACTATTTTCCAACTCATTTTCCCTTCCCTAAGTGATTTAATCCAAAAAGAAATTTGATTCTAAATTTATCAAGCATTAATTTTTTTTTTAAGAAAAATAAAAAATGAGAAAAGTCCATCTAGATAAATTAAACAAAGGAAAATGTTGGTAACGTGATTGCCTTTAATTTTATCCGTTCTAAAATTCTCCAATAATAGAAGTCCGTCAGTTTCTACTTCCAGATTTCATTTTCACTTACTTGTATTAAAAGGACAGTTTATTAGATATTTCGAGGGGTAAAAGGATGTTCTGCTGATGCTACTTCTAATACAAACAAGTCAAAAATCAAAACGGAATCAGAGCTGTACGGTAATGTCTCAAATGATGGTGTAATATAGGTGACACCAGATGAAAAAAAGGTTGAGCCAAATCCTGCTCATTGTTTTGGCTGTTATGAAGAAAGGTTGTGCTGAATTTGTTATTAGTGGCACCCCCGACGTCCCGATTTATCGGGAAACGCATGATCTTTTCCTGTTGGTAAAGTTTAATGG
>JAQVBK010000130.1 GCA_028690365.1 Candidatus Cloacimonadota bacterium | reverse complement strand
GAGATTGCCGGAGACAGCCCTTCGATGCTGTCCACATCCGGCTTGTTCATAAGCCCGAGGAACTGCCGCGCATAAGCAGAGAGGGACTCCACATAGCGCCGTTGCCCCTCGGCATAGATAGTGTCAAAGGCCAGGGTGGATTTCCCCGAGCCTGAGACGCCGGTGATAACGATGAATTTGTCCCGCGGAAGTTCTACGGTAATGTCTTTCAGGTTGTGTTCCCGCGCCCCTTTAACGATGATATTTTTCATATTTCTTCTCTCGGGTTTTTCTCATTAATTGGATGGATAAAGTAAGGACTTAAAAACTTTGAGTTAAGATTTTGAGGTTAAGATAAAAATAATCTGAAGCAAGAAGCAAAATCATTTTTGAAGAACTTCTCTTCAACATTTTCTCTTCACTTTTTCTCTTCAACATTTTCTCTTCACTTTTCGGATAATGTGTTCAGGCAGATAATTCCACGTATTATTATAAATAGGTAGTTATAAATGAGCCTTGCCAATTGTCCGGAATTCTTCCCTTCGGGATATGTCCCGATTTTTTCAACACATGTAGCAAAACGTCGATTTTTTATTAATATAGTTATATAGCGGACTGAAAGTATTAATCAATCATTTTTTCAATTCCTTCCTGAGAAGATGAAACGCCCCATAATGAATTAATCGATTTTTTAATTTTTGCCTTTTATATGGCTCAACCGAATACTTTCACTTTCCTGCTGACCCGCAGGAATTTTTCTGAAGTCAAAATTCTGGTCGTCCCTGGCTACATGGTTGATATTCCGAGGTCAGACTTCCCAGCGCGGCGCGTGGAAAGAAAGAACGAGAGATGCAATTTACGGTCATTCAGGAATAATAAAACCTAATTAAACAGGGAGCACCTGGAATTAAACCTAAAGGATAATTGTATCCACCACCGGCTGGAAACTCAAAACCCTATTTTATAATTCGGCGCGGCTTTGAGTCAATCGAGTTCTGGAGTGGGATTTGAGGTTTTTAGGAGAGTAGTAAGAAGAATAGAGTCAGAAATATTGAATATGGAGGATATTCACTGGAAGATATTGAGTCTCATGGGAGAAAAATATGAAAATATATCTCTAATTACGTTAACCTGCCGAATGCAGGTTGTTTATTTCAGTCGAATACCCCGCTAGCTTGCTGCGGGGATGGAAAACTTCCCCGGTAACCGTTAATAATCTGATTTATCAGTTCCATTTTTGGTTGTTAACATCTGCTCAAACTAAATTTTTAGGGTTATTATCTCCTTAAACGGAATTTGGAGCGAGGCGCGAACATACATCATTGCTTGCAGCGGGTGCGCCAGCGCAACTTTGATTGAGAATAATTTTACGGAAATTCTAACTTTAGGGCCACCAGCGAGAAACGTCTTCGATATACTCCAAAGTTTCTTCCAACGCTTCCTCCTTACCTAATATGTAAATTATTGGAATTAATGTTTTAAGATCACAAAGTAATTCTTTTCGTGTTCGGTTTGAAATAATTTGGAGTATTTCGTTCCATAAAGGAGAAAGGATCTTAATAGGTAAATCTTTTAATAGAAGAACAACTGAGGATAAGACGTCTGCACGATATTTTTCATCTTGAATTTCAAAGGTTAATAACAATATTTTTTCTAATCGTTTTTTATTCTTTGTTCCAGAGAGTTGAGAAACAACTGAAATAAGAACTTTCGTACGAGATCTTTCATCGTCAATTTCAGAGACCATTTCTATAATTTCGTCTAGCAGTTCCTCATTTTCATTAAACAGTCTAGATGCGATAGAAACAAGGACTTCAGTACGAGATATCTCATCTTTAATCTCGGAAACCATTAGCAGAGTTTTTTTCAGTAATCCTTCATTCTCTGCTCCAGACAACTGTAGAGCAATAGAACTAAGAATGTCAGCACGATGTTTTTCTTCTTGAATTTTAGAAACTATTTCCAGCGCTTCCATCAGTAATTCTTTATTTTCTGTTTCAGAAAACTGAGAAATAACTGAAAGAAGAGATTTTGCACGAAGCCACTCGTCTTGAATTTCAGAGGCTGCTGACAAAGCTTCTTTCAGTAATTCGTTTTTCTGAGTCCTAGACGACTGCATTGCAAGTGCGCTAAGGACTCTTGCACGGTGCCACTTATCTTGGATTTCAAGCGCCAAGGACATAATTTTTTCCAATAAGTCTTCATTCTCTATTTCAGGTAATTGAAAAGCAATTGAGAATAGAACTTCAGCAAGGCAATTTTCATCTTGAACTTTAGAGATTAATTCCAGTGGATCTTCCAGTAATTCCTCCTTCTCTTTTCCTGATATTTTGAAAATAATTGAGAAAAGGACCCTTACTCTCCATTCCTCTTCCCGAACCCTAGAGGCTAAGGACAGAGCTTCCGTCAGTAATTCCTTGTTCTCTGTTTCATACATTTGAGATATAACCAAAATGAGAGCTCTTGCACGATCAATTTCATTCCGAATTGTAGCTATGAGTACTAGTGCTTTTTTAAGTAGTTTTTTTTTCTGTGATCCAGAGATTTTAGAGGCAACTTTAAGTAGAATTTTCAGGCTATACTCTGTATTTCTCATCCCAGAAGTCAATTCAAGAGCTTTCTCCAGTAACTCCTCATTCTCTGTTCCAGAAAGTTGAGAAACAACTGAAGATATGGCTTCTGCACGGTACCATTCGTGTTGAAGTCGAGAAGCCATTAATAAAGCTTTTTTCAGTAACTCTTCATTCTTTGTTCCAGAAAGTTGGGAAACAACTGAAGATATGGCTTCTGCACGGTACCATTCGTGTTGAAGTCGAGAAGCCATTAATAAAGCTTTTTTCAGTAACTTTTCATTCTCTGTTCCAGAAAGTTGGAAAACAACTGAAGATAGGGCTTTTACGTAATATTCCTCATTTTGGATCTTGGAAACAAATTCCAATGCTTGGGTTAGCAACTCTCTGTTTTCTGTTCCAGAAAGTTGGGAAACAACTGAAGATATGGCTTCTGCACGGTGCCATTCGTGTTGAAGTCGAGAAGCCATTAATAAAGCTTTTTTCAGTAACTCCTCATTCTCTGTTCCAGAAAGTTGAGAAACAACTGAAGATAGGGCTTTTACGTAATATTCCTCATTTTGGATTTTGGAAACAAATTCCAATGCTTGGGTTAGCAACTCTCTGTTTTCTGTTCCAGAAAGTTGGAAAACAACTGAAGATAGGGCTTTTACGTAATATTCCTCATTTTGGATCTTGGAAACAAATTCCAATGCTTGGGTTAGTAACTCTTTGTTTTCTGTTCCAGAAAGTTGAGAAACAACTGAAGATAGGGTTTTTACGTGATATTCTTCATTTTGAATCTTGGAAGACAATGCCAATACTTCGATCAACAATTTCTTTTTTTCCTTTACATATATATGAGAAAAAATTGAGAAAATTGATTCTGCACAACATATCTCGTATCGATTTTGATAGGCTAATTCCAAAGCTTTTTCCACTATACTTTCATTCTCTGCTTTTAACAAATGGGAAACAGCTGCTGCGGTAACTTCTGCACTGTATTTCTCGTCTTGAATTTTTGAGACTGATGCCAGAACTTCTTTCAGTAGTTTTTTACTTTTGTCTACAGGCAACTGAGAAAATACTGAATTAAAAATTTCTTCATGATATCTTACGTCATCGATCTCTAATGCTATTAATAGAACTTTTTCCATTAACTCATAATTTTCTGTTCCAGCTACCTGAGGAGCAATAGAACTCAGAACTTTTGCCTGATATCTTTTGTTTTCAATCTCCGAAGTCATTAACAGAACTTTTTCCAGTAACTTTATGTTGTTTGTTCCAGACAACCGGAAAGCAACAGAACTCAGAACCTCTGCCTGATATCTTTTGTTTTCAATCTCCGAAGCCATTAACAGAATTTTATATAGTAATTCTCCGTTTCTTGTTCCAGATAACCGAGATGCAACAAAATTCATAACTTTTGCACGCTCTTTTTCATCTGAAATCTCGAAGGTCATTTGCATGACTGTTTTCAGTAACTCTTCATTCTCTGATCCATATAGCTTAGACGGGACAGAAGAAAGTATTTCTAGGCGCTGTCTTTTGTCTTTAATTTCGGATATTATTAATATCACTTTTTTAATTAGCTTTTCATTTTCTGTTGCAGAGAGCTGAGGAGCAACACAAATAAGAATTTCTGCATAATATCTTTTATTTTTAAATTCGGAGGCCATTAATAGAACTTTATTCAGTAACTTTTTATTTTCTGTTCCTGATAACTGAGAAACAACAGAAATCATAACTTTTGCACGACACCATTCATCCTTCATCTTAGAAGCTGAGACGAGAGTTTCCTCAAGCAGTTCTTCATTTTCGGTTCCATCCAGCTGAGAAGCAGTAGAACTCAGAACTCTTGCAAGATACCATTCGTCTTCAATCTCAGAAGCCGCTATTAGAATTTCCCTCAGCAATTCTTCATTCTCTGTTCCAGAGAGCCGAGAAATAACTGAACTATAAGTTTCTACACGAAACCGTTCGCTTTCAATCTTAGAAGCCGCTGTTAGAATTTCCCTCAGCAATTCTTCATTCTCTGTTTCAGAGAGCCGAGAAATAACTGAACTATAAGTTTCTGCACGATACCATTCATCTTCAATCTTAGAAGTCGCTGTTAGAATTTCCCTTAGCAATTCTTCATTCTCTGTTCCAGAGAGCCGAGAAATAACTGAACTAAAAGCTTTTGCACGGTATCTCTCCTCTTGAATTTCTGAGGCCATTACAAAAGTTTTTTTCAGCAATTCTTCATTCTCTGTTTCAGACAACTTAGAAAGAATCTCCGAAAGAAACTCTGCACGGCCTATCTCAGTTTTAATTTTGGAAGACCACTCCAATATTTCATTCAGTAATTCCTTATTGTCCACACCAGATAACTGGGAGGCAACTGAAAGCAAAAACTTAGTACTCGAACTCTCACTTTGAATCTTTGAGGCAAATACTAGAGCTTCTTTTAGTAACTGCTCTTTATCTGCTCCAGATAGTTTGGAAGCAATCAAACTAAAAGCATCTTCACGGTTAAACTCATCTCCAATTTCAAAGATTGATGTCAGTGCTTCTTTTACGATATTATTTTTTTCTTCTCCAGATATATGGGAAATAGCTGCGGAGAGAACCTTTACAAAGTATTTTTTATTTTTAATCCCATGAGCCAATTCAAGAGTTTTAGTCCGAAATTCTTTATCCTCTGTTCTAGATAATTGAGAAACAACAAATGCTATAATTTCAGCACGATCACTTTCATTTATAATCTTAGAGATTAATGCCAGAACTTCGGGCAGTAACTCTTTACTTTCTGTTCCAGAAAGTTTAGGAACAAATAAGGAAATTGATTCTGTATAATATATCTCATTTTGAATCATGGAGGAAAATCTTAGCGCTTCTTTCAACAACTCTTTATTCTTTTTCTCTGAGATATGGGGGACAACTAAAGCTAGTGCATTTAAGCAGAGCTTCTCATCTTGGATCTTGAAAGCGGTAGACAGAGCTTCTCTAAGTACTTTACCTTTCATCAGTTCTGTTTTTATTTTTGGAAGAATTAACATTAACTTTACTACTTTCTTATACTCATTTGGCTCTTTTTGTGCATAAGAGAATGCCTGCAACTCAGTCCATATTTTTTTTTCTAATAAATACAATAAGAGTTCTATTGGAATATTTGTAGATAGGCTGCTTATCGAAGAATTTATTAGAGCATATCGAATTCCCAAATGTTTTTTCGGGTCATTCTCTGCCAATTTCCACGCATGTGAAACTTCTTCAATAAATACTGCAGTCTGACCAAGAGACTCTTTTTTTTCATACCAGCCGTTTTTCCCTTCCGAGTTTTCTTCCCTTAACAATGAATGAATTTCTTCTACCCAACCAGCTTTATCCATATGCCAAACTAAACGATTACAAATATAGCCATCATCCTCTAAAGTATGCCAACCTCTATCTTTTATTTTTTCTTTATATCTATTCAAGAACTTTTCATGGGCTTGTTTAAGTTCCAATCCTAAACCAGGGAAATCACTTTCATTTTTTGATTCGACTGAATTTTTTATTAATTTCTGCGCAATTTCATGCATAAAGTCATGAACGCGAAATTCAGGTAAAAGCAGAGATTTGCTTTCAAAATAGATTAAATTTTTCTCAGCTGTATTTTCATCAACATCCCAGAGTGTAGCGACCATTTTTGGATTTAATACAACATCTTCAGGTAACACCCCTATCCAAGCAAATTCCTTGAGCTTGTCATGTCTCAATTCTCGTAAACTAAGATTGAGTGAGGTAAGTAAACTTAATTTTCTTTTCTGCTCCTCATTAAGTTCCTCTACTCCTGGCATTTCTAGGGATTTTAAACGGTTAAATTCAGATTTAAGGTCTTTTAACAATTTACTCCAGTTGAATTTTCTATATTTTAATTGTTCTGTAGCTAGTTCCAACGCTTGTGGAAGATATCCTACTTGTTTAGCTAGAGCCTTTGCTTGATATCTCTCGTTTTCTTTAATTTCTTTTCTCAATTTTCTAGACAAAAGTCCTAATGCTTGTTCTTCGCTCATTATGTCCAGTTTTTGGAGGTCAGCATCCAAATAACTAGCTATAATCGCTTTTCTAGTTGTAATTAACATCCTACAGTTAGATCCGCCTACTTTAAAACATCCAACATCTTCAGGCTGCCAAGCGTCATCAATTACAAGAAGAAAAGCCTTCTCTTTTAATAAAGAACGTAAATGTGTTGACGCAGTCTCAATGCTTACAGGGTTAAAGTTGGAGTCCCCTAAAGCTTGTATCCACCCGCTTAATAGGGAAAGTAAATTTGGCTTTTGACCTAGAGTTACCCAGAGCACACCATTTTGAAAGAAGTCTAGAACATTTTCGTCATGAGCCAAAAAAGAGGCAAGTGTAGTTTTTCCAATTCCACCCATCCCATGAATAGCACTAATTACAAGTCCATACTTTGAGAAATCGCTAGATAAAAGACTGTTTTTTATTCGATTAGTAATTTCAGGACGTTCAACGAAATGGCTAGGAAGAGGGGGAGCTTGGAAAATTATAGGTACAAAAAATGAATCTCTATTTACAGAAATAGTCAAAACTGGAATTTCATTACTTTCTTTTGAATACTCTAACCAGTTTTCTTCGATTACTTCAATAGGGATGATGAAAGCAGACTTCTTCAGGGGATCCATTTCGGTTGCCACAACCATTCCAATAACCCCTTTCAGGTTGTCGTCCCATATAGGGGTTCCACTGAAACCCCTGTCTACACTATATCCTGTTATATGTTCGTTGTCAAGTTGTATCCAGTTGTTAGCTATTTTGGAGCAGAGTTCTCCTTTTCCCCAAACACCTTCATTATAATTCTTCGGGAAGCCATAAGCTCTTATGGGATGACCCCACAGATCATCTGAAGTTACAAGTTTTGCAGACCGAGATTTTTCGGGGGGCGTGTCATCCAGTTTAAGAAAAGTAATATCCATTTCTTTCTCATTATTCCAAAATACAACATGTGCTTCCTTAATTTCTCCCACTTCAACAAGTGGGAAATCCAGATATATGGGGTCTTCAGGCTTCCTCAGGTTAAAGTCTATATTCAAAGCGTCTTTAATCACATGAGCACAGCTAACTATCCACTTTTTGGCAACCAAGAAGCCGGCACCAAAAATATGTATTCCATCCTTTGAACAAATTCGGACTACTGAAGGATCTGGTATGAGGACCATTTAACTGCCAGTGTTACTCCATGTAAGGGTAATTTTGAAATTTGCTTCAATACCTGATGAGGCTATTAAAGCTCCGGATTCTGCATTCATCTTCAATCCGAATTCGACAGTAACTTTATCCGGTTCCTGACTTAGGTTTCGAAACATTTGAATGACTGTATTTGCTGCAGGTCTAACTTTCTCGAGAGCTTCCTCAAACCTCATTGTTGCTTTTTCGGGCAAATTATCTTTTTCTCTTGAAGCTGGAGAAATCCCACATTCTGCATCGGGTTCATCGATCTCTACTACTATTTCTCTATCGTCTTCAATTTTATATTGTATTAACTTTTTCATAGAAAGATCTTCTAAACATTCATTATGCTTTAATATAAACATTCTGAATTTACATTAAGAGCCGCACAGAGTTTGGATGGAGCTTAGTGGTTTGCGCCAAGGTATTATTGGCTGTAAAGCCCTCTACGGGCCCCATGACAGCATTTCTTTTTTATTATCCACAGGCGAGACTCGCAACGCACTTAACGGTAATAACTACATATTCCTGTCTTTTTACATATCCATTTATGAAACGGCCGTCCCCAGCTACCTGGTTGATATTCCAGAGTCAGACTTCCCGGCGCGACTAATTATTTCTCTTTTATCTACTGTACGCGGGCGGGTTCAAGAGGAGCTCGGCGGGTTGAAAGAAAGAACGTGAGATGTGATTTACGGTCATTCAGGAATGATAATAACTAATTAACAAGGGAACGCCTAACTTTTCCTTAAAATTAGTAGTTGCAAACAGATAAACTTTCTTATGTTTGTTGGGAAAAATTGGGGTTTTCTAAGGAGACTTTGCATTAAGAGCCTATCCGAAAAGTAGAAAAAATTCGATATAGAGTAATGTGGATTTGTGAGTCTTTCGGGATAGTAGTGGAGTATCTGAGGTAAATGGAGGGGATAAAAAGAGGGAGGATTTTCAGCGAAATACTATACTTGTGTAGTAGTCTATTTATACATCTTAACTGTACGAGTAGTGGTATGAAGCAATACAAAACTTTCAGACTTTCTAACAGTGTATTTTCAGACCTGAAAGCTTTGCAAAAAGATGGTGAATCGATTCCAGATACCATCAGAAGAATGAATAACGATTACTCGGATTGTGTTAAAGAAATTCAATACAGATATTCAAGAGATATATTGAATGATGGGTCATTTACTCAGTATATTTCTATC
>JAQVBK010000129.1 GCA_028690365.1 Candidatus Cloacimonadota bacterium | reverse complement strand
TCGCATCGGTGGTTATGGTTGCAGACGTTGTAATCAGGATACTGTCAACTTTCTTTTCAGAAACTTCGAAAACTTTGTCGTCAACTTTTACAAGAAAACAATTGTTCTGCTTTTTTAGAAATGAGCCGTGGGTGTTGATTACAAGCTGCATCGTTTCACCGTGCCAAAACCGCGAGATACGGATTTTCCAAGGCCGAAATAGTCAGGGATGAGGAAATTTGTGATAACAGAACCTTTGAATGCAACAATTTCATTTCCTTTCAGGCTTGAAATGCGAGATTTGAGTTCAGTATGGCACTTGATCTTTTCAGGCACTTGGTAATCTAGGGATTTGGACATGGAGAGGATGTTTCCAATCAAATTTTTATTGAGCAATTCTGCTTGCTGCCCTTTGTCAAAGGAAAGATATTTCCTGAAGTTTTCTTGGTTAAGTGCAAACCAGGGTGTTATAAACTCATATTTGATGAGCTTCTCCGAGATGCCGAAATCTTCCTTTTTGCAAGTGATCCCTCTTTCAACTATCTTATACTCATTGCCATTGAGGGTAATCTTTTCATATTCATCGTATATTTCCTTCAATACCTCCGCACCCTCATTAATTCCGAGTACAGTAGGCGTCTTGTCTATCATCTTGTACTGGACCATCGGATACCGGTAAATGAATTTATCGGCGTTGTGCTGGTGCAAGAGGCTATATTCATTAAACTTGGTAGCGAAGAATCCTCTTAGCTGAGCGCTGGATTCCTGTATGGGGCGGGTGGAGGTGAGGGTTAAAGTGAAAACGAGAAGATTCATATTATCAAACTCGAGATTTCAGTGTCGTTTCTAAACTGTGCACCGATTTCGAAATCATAATCGATTTCACAAAAAGTAATGTCTCTTATTTCGTATTTGTTTTTCAACACATACCAGTAAGGCATCTTAATTTCAAACAAACGGCGTTTTGAAGGAGGAAGTTTCAATGCTTCATCTTTGAAAATAAGCGGAATTACAGGAGTTTGAAGATAATCCATTTTTCTTGTAACTTCATTGTTATCTTCTCTGTTTGGATTATCGAAAACTCCAGATAACCTCTCTTGTGTTTTTTCATATTGTATACTAGAATCGATGAAGTTCTTTGAATCTTCAATTTTAATTTTTGAGTAGACGTTTTCTACTATTCGTATGAGATCAGCTTCTGTTAAATTATCAGGAGAGCTTTCAAAAGATTGGAAAGAACTTGTCAATATTCCGGTTGAATCTGGATCGTAGATTCTTTTTGAAACTTCTGATGCTTTAAAAATGAATATATGGCTATCTGTTTTGTGTCGTCTTCTATTTACTCTTCCAGCTCTTTGAACAATTGCATCTGGAGGAGCACATTCACAGAACATTACATCAAAATCTATATCTAACGACACTTCAACAACTTGTGTAGCAATTAGGAGATTAGTGTCTTCAATGAAGCTTTCTTTTTTTATTCTATCTTCCAATGTAAACTTGGAGTGATAACAAATAGGATTCAAGAAACTTAATTTCTTGTACAATTCCTGGCATTTTGCAACATTGTTAACCACAACGAGTGTTTTTATCCCATCATACACTGATTTTTCAATGTCTGAAATTGCATCATCAATATATTTGTCACATGTGGTATACCTATTTCTGCATGAATTTAGCAAAAAATTATCCTTTATTAATTCTACGGAAGAAAAGGCCTTTGATAAAAGATTAATTAGATAAGTAGGCATAGTTGCGCTCATAAGCATGAATCTGGTTCCCAGCTTAGAAAAATGTTCAATCGATTTTATAATTAGTCCCAATGTCCATGAGTCATATGAATGTATTTCATCAATTACTATGACGGCATTAGCTACATTTGCTTCGACGAGCGTCCATATCCCATGATTGAACCCTGCTACCAGTAATTGATCAATTGTAGCGACGGTTACAGGTTTTATAAAGGACTTATCAAAGAGCACATTTCTTCGTTCTTCTTGATTATCCTCTTCCTCCTGGAACATAAAAGAAGCTGTAGAATGTGTTAGCCCTACGTTTCCCTTTCCGAAATAACCTTCAAGACGCGAAAATATACTATTTGCTGTGACCATTGTTGGCAACAAATAGACAAATTTACCTCCACCCATGTTCTCTAGATTATTTAACGCCCATAAAAGCGATGCTTCGGTTTTCCCACTGCCTGTGGGCGCAATTGCAATTACATGACCTAATGTGTTGGCACAGTCTTTTTGAAATTCTGTCAAACCTGTGAAATCAATATTCTTCAGTTCACACCTCTTTCCAATTTCAGAAACTAATTTTGTAGATTTAGTTTGCAAATGGTAGTTGATATCCGACCCTGAAGAACCATGCCAGTCTGAATAGTGCAATATGGCTTTTAAAAGCAGGTAAGTTGGCCTTATTGCCTCAGAATTATTTTCTTCTAGGAAGATTTTAGCAACAAAATTATTCAAGAATTTACTTGCGTTTTTGTATGGATCTATATTCTTTGTGTTCAATTTAAAAAGAGGATCTGGAAAATCATAGCCTTCTTTATCAAAAATTTGTTTTGCCAAAAACAATGCTTGGTTTACTCCGTCTTCAATTATATATGGTGTTTCATTTCTTCTTTCTTTTTCAAAAAAAGACATGTTTGGATTAATTGCTTTATGGTGACCTAAAACAGCAAGAGCTTCAATTGGAAGTTTTCCAACTAATGGACCTTCCTGTTGCGTTAAAGCAGCACTACCATAGACAGCATATATGAAAGATACAAGTTCGTGCCTGTAATTTTTACGATAGTCAAAATGATCACCTTTTTGCTTTGCAATCATCATTTGCTGAAAGATATCCGTGCATTTTCCAATATCATGTAAAACTACACTTAGAAGAGAACTCCTCAAAAAGCGTCTTTCGTCAAATCCGAATTCCTGACTGAATCGTTTAATCTGATTCCTTTTTGCTTCAACGGTCTGTTTCCAGGCTCTATAAGAAGCAGTAATGTGTTCTTCATATGGTTGGTCAGGTTTAGCCCAAATAATATTATTCATAGCAGCACAACATTTTTTCCATTTATAGTGTATCCATCAATCTCTGTTTTCAACTTAACAGGTGTGCTTACAAAAGTAAATTTTTGACGTTCACTAACTCTTCTTTCATCTCCTTGAAAAACGAATTTAGTTGGCAAAAGAAATACTTGAGGTGTGTTTACTGTTTTAACTATGGGAAGTTGGCTAAAATCAATATCGTTATTATAAAGCAGAGATATATCTCCAGGCAGAACCGTGTACTCAAATTTAGTTAGTTTACACTCCTTCTCTTCAACAATATCTCCAATCTCACATATTTTAAATAAATCGTCACTATTTCCAACAGTTAAAGGATACACAGGTGATAAAAATGCGGACCTTAAATGTTCTAATTTTCCAAGCTCATTACATCCAAAATAGAATATAAACAGATTGTCGAATAAATATTCTCGGATTAGAACACTATATTGCCTACGATTTTTAATGTCATCTTCAGTGTATTTCTTTTCTTTACCTGTGAGCTTCCTATAATTCCAAAGATCACGCATTAAGCCTTTATTGAAACCGTAGACTCCAATTAAAAAACCTTGGTCTTCCACTAATTTGTGTATCTCTTCTAGACTCAATCCCAGAGCAGCACCCATCATCCCAATTACTGTTGTCTTTGGGGGCAATGGAAGTGTTTTGTGGAATGTATGAGTTTCTGGAGATCGAAAAGAAGCAGTTAGTGATACTCCTTCCATTGAAAAGATAAACATGGTTATCACTGCTGATAATATTCATCTATCCATTTTGCCATCTCTTCAAATGCTTCTCCTAAAGGTTTTGCATTTGCAATATCAGTAACGAAGAATCCTTTTCTCAAACCAATAACGGAAGAGATTATTTCAGGCTCATAATCTTTCAGAGTTTCTTCTATGATCGGAACATTAATTCCATTTCCGTCAAGTTTTACACTTTCAAGAAAAATTGGATTTTTTGCACTGAGCATTGCTGCAACTACAAACTTTGGAGCGATGTCCGCAAGAAATCTAGTTTGTCTACCGGAAGCCCATAGATTTTTAATTGCTTTAAGTAGATCTTTAACTCTTGCCGCTTTTTCAAGGCTGTCAATATCTTCCTTGAATCCATCACCTTTTCCAACTCTATCGAGCTCGATTAGTATAGTTCCTCTATAAAGGCCAGAGTGAATCTCAGTTTCAAAGATATTAGGATCACCACCAGCTTTTACGCCCATGTAGTTTGTACCGAAATCCAGATCTCCTTGATATGGATTTAATGCAATCAAAGGTGAAACTCTTACTACAGAAGTTCTCTTAGTAGATCCTCCCTTAGTAGTTCCGTCTCCACTTTCGGTTCCCATGTATCCAAAAAGATCGTCATCGATATATTTATCAGGTTCTTGCCGGGTAGTAGCAGCTCCCTTTGCCTGAGAAGCAGCAACTCCTTCTGAGAGTTCTCTGCCTAATACCTCAAGTTGATTTCTCAATGCCCTTCGAATGGCTTGAGACGATACGTAAGGATATTGCTCAACGCCTACAGATATTTTTTTGATGTTAGACATGTTATCTGCTTCTTTATCCGATCCATTCAACGAAGCAAATGATACTGGCGTTAAATATGTCAAAGTCAACGCTTTTGCAGATTTCATTTTTCTTATTCCTCCATTCTATTTGTGAAATTAATTTTGACTTTTTGCATTAAAGGTATTAAGTGCAGCAATCATACAAAATTGTTTGAATTCTAGAAAATTATTCTGAAATTCTTGCCCTTTTCCATACAAGTCAGCAGTAACTAGCGCCCCATATTTGATCTGAATTCGATTGATTTCATTCAAGAAATCTTCTGGTTTTCTTGTTTTTCTCAACCTGAAAAGATCACCTTTACCTTTGCGACCAGCAGAAGCAACACTAAATCCAATTGTCTTTCCCAAACTAACTGCTGTATCAATAATTGCTTGATCCACTTTATCATCACCCTCCTTCAGTATTTTTTCATATTCAATAACGAAATCATGTATAGGCTTTATGTATTGTTTTTTTGACTTATTAATATGAAATGCATGCTGCTCAATGAGTTCAACTATGCTACTTTTCTTAAGGATACGCTCACAAACTGTATTTCTCATCATAGTTTTATTTTCATTTTTAGGCTGGTCATAGTCAATAAGACCCGCCATAACTTCTTTTATACTGATCTGATTTTTTTCTATTTTATCAAATAATCGGAATAGATAAACAGAATCATTAAATGGCCAAATCATTTTTCCCATTTGAGTGTCCCCTAAAGACGTAGTATTTATTGTATAGAACTCCAATGGAGTTTTCGAAATAGTTACGTCAAATAGTTTCTCAAAATCGAGTTCATGATCGCCCTCATCTGTTGTCTTTTTGGATAAAACCGTCCAATATAAAGAATATAGAAAAGTGAATAGTTGTTCGAATGGACGCTGGAAGAAACCTCCAAGTTGGTTTCCAAAATTTTTTAACAAATTGGGATCATCCACCTTTATAGCCTGAAAATCATCATAGACTTCACTCATTTTTATCAAGCTTGAAGAATAGGGAAAATAAATATGGTAACTTTCGTTATTGTATACATAAAAACCATTTACTGGTACGAATTTCCCTAAAAAATCACATTTCCAACAAACTTTTTCAGGTCTTCCACCATTAGAATTAAAGGATAATACACCGGAAGATCCAGTAATCATAGGGTATACAGTACCCCCAATTTCGGTTAATGCGTGAGAAGCTGCCCCACAAACGAAGCACTTTCCTTTTTCTTTTCCCTTCTTTACTTTGATTTCAACTTGAGGCTGAATTGCATTTGGCCCATCAATCAGCAAATTGTTTGCAGATATCTTTAGCCCCGTTTCAGAAAGAAAATTATCAAATTGGTCTTGTAAATGTGAATATTCAGGAGGAAGTACTTTTTTCTTAATCTTTTTTCCTGTTTCATTCACTTCAACAACATCATATTTGACCTGTTTTGCAGTCATTCTTGGTGCTTTGTTAAAGATTAATCCAGCGACTCCCATGGATTTTACTTTTGGGAAACGCACAAATTTATCTTCTTTGGAATTATAATAAAATCCTTCATTATTCTGCTTTTGCTTTTCAGTTGATTTATTGTAATATTGATCTAAAAGTGACTCATAGGCTTTATAAAATAATGCCGTTAGATTATCTTCACTTCCCTTAAAGGTAAGGCCTTCGTCAGTGAGGTGCATTTCTATTTCCATTTCAGATGGATTCTCTTTTTTTGCTATTTTGTATAAACCAAGTAATCCTGAATCCATCCAGAAGTGACTAAGTTTAGGAAAAGTAATTTCTAATGAAGCATCGTTATTTTTTTGATTTGCCATGGATATTACCTTCAAATCAAATTTTACTCCCATATATAATTTTTAGATGCACAAAATAATTCAATACAACAACAGAATATTTTATATATATTTAGATAGTGGATAACTTTTTCAAGTTACTATAGCATCTATCGTCCCAATATTTAGACCTCAGAACTAAATTAATTCACTACAACAGTCTTTTTTAAAATTCAACCCTTAACTAGTAAACCATAAAAGTTCATTACCAATGTCATATATGTAACTTTCTAAATTTAATTATATTAATGAACATATAATGCAAACTAGCCAATACATTACATAGGAAAACATATCGATGAACCAAACAATACAATCATTTAATGCCAAAACTCACACTCATCTCCACAATCTACGCTCTTGAACCTGTAATTATCTGTGTGACCCGGCTTTCCCCTTCGAAAATCATCCTACTGTCAGAGGAAGGGGCGGATGAAAAGAAGTTACGGTCAGAGGAAATGATTGAAAAAACATTTAAAAACGCACTTGAAGTTGAGAAAAGAGATACTGCTCTTTACGATACCGTGCGCGTGGCAAAAGATGTTGCCGAACTGATTGAAAAGGAACACTATAGAGGTAATCAGGTCATTGTCAATGTTTCTGGAGGCCGGAAGCCGCAGGCTTTTGGGGCTCTTTTCGGGGCATATGCCAGGAACGATATGGTACAGAGAATCGTTTACGTGACCGAAGAGGACAGTATGATGATTGATTTTCCGGTGCTGAGCTTCAACCTCTCGGAAACAAAGAAACTGATACTTGAAGAGATCCAGAAAGGGGTTTCTGCAGTCTCTCAGATTGCGGTAACTGCCGGAATTTCTAAAGGAATGACTTACAACCACCTCAGGGAACTCAAATCAATGGGATATATTGCAGACGGGGATAATGGGTACATAATAACCGATGCAGGAAAAATTGCCTCGATTTAACCGCCTGGATAAAATACAAGAATTAAATCAAAAAACCTGGAAGTTTAGGAAAACAAAGCATTTTCCATCTACTCCTTCCCCTCAATTCTCAAATATTCACATTTTATCTCCAAAAATAAAAATAAAGAATCTCTGACACATTACATTCTCGGGGGAAGCATAGAAAGAGAAGAGAGAGGGTAAACTTTCTCATTAAAACTTAGGTAGTGTTAAACTGTTCTTATTACTGAGCAAATAGAAAAAAATACTTGTGAAGACATTCAATTAATTGGCAGACAGACAAAGATTGCACAAATGGATCCGCCTGCAGACCAGACTGCCGGCAAAATATATGGGAACAAGAAAACTAGGAAACATGGGGGAGAAAGGAGTTCAAAGATGCAGTATGGGGGTACTGTATCAGAAAAACTCCCTGCTCCCTTAAATTTTCTTAGCCTTCAATCTGCTCTTCTCTCAGTCTGCCCTTCTCTCAGTCTGCTCTTCTCTCAGTCTGCTCTTTCTGCTCTGTTCTGTATCGCCTGTTCATTAACAAAATATTCAATCGCGATTTTCCGGTTTTCATTTTTGATTTTTCCACAGCCTAACTTTCCACAATTCATTTTTCCGCAGCTTATTTTTCCATAGCCTTAGCCCGGAGGTCTTCAGGGAATTTTTCGATTGCGTACCTGAGGGAGGTCCTGGGCATTTCTTTTTTGTTTTTCATGACATAATCGAAGACTTCCTGCAGGTGGGATTTGCTGGCTTCTTTCAGCATCCAGCCATAGCCTTTCCGGACGAGGTCGTCTTTATCTGTGAGGAGAAGGTCTGAGATTTCGAAGATATCCGGCAGGAAAAGGCCTTTTCTTGCAGGCAGGACAAGAGTTACTGCGGACGCACGCCTGAGCCAGCGGTTGTCCGATTGGGTCCAGAGCTTGAGGTTTTCAATATAAGAAGGGAATTTTTCGACAAAAAAGCCGACTGTGTGGTTGCAGAGGGTGTCACATTTCGCCCAGTTGTTAACGTAGTTTTCGACCCAGTGCTCAAAAACAGAGAAGTCGGCTTCGGTGTATTCGGCTCTTACCTGGTATGCCCATTCGAAGGCGATAAAGGCTTCCTCGCAGTAGTCCGACTGAAGGAGTTCTTCACACAGGAAAAATATATTTTTTTTGTCCGCCTGCCCTGCATTGTTCAATTTCTTTAAATAGTCCTTTGCGATTTTTCCGACAGCAGAAGACTTAACCCCATAGCACTTCACTTCCTCTTTAAAAAAGCGGGAACAACTATTTTTTGTCTTTTCGTCAACGCTTCCGGCTAAGTCCTTCCTGACCCTGAATACGATATCGGTTTGCACAGTTTTGTATTTAATCAAAGGTTTACTTATATCTTGTTTTTCAGGCACGAGAAATGGTCAGATATGAGAAAGGTACGCTGATCCGGATAAAAGGTACACTGATCCAGATAAAAGGTACACTGATCCAGATGAGAAAGGTACGCTGACTCGGATGAGATCTGTTGAAAAGAGATCTGTTGAAATAAGATCTGTTGAAATAAGATCTGTTGAAATAAGATCTGTTGAAATAAGATCTGGAAAAAAATCCGGAAAGAAAAATGGAAGGCGTTAAAAACATTTTTCATGAGGAAAGCTCAATTTTCCATCATGCCTCAAGT
>JAQVBK010000128.1 GCA_028690365.1 Candidatus Cloacimonadota bacterium | reverse complement strand
TTTGAATTTCTGTAATCTTTGTATTCAGAAATGAGTTCTCTGATTGATTTTTTATATTCCCAGATTTGTTTGTCAGACATATTATTCCATTGAGAAACAGTGGAATTGAAGTAATCAATTTTTTGTTTAATTGCTGCCATGTCGGCTTCACTTAAACCTAATGTTGCCATTATTCTGGATCTTGTTTCTGCATATTCTCTTTTCAGGTTTTGCAGTTCTGCGTTTAATTCTTCAATACGTTTTTGATCAGCTTGATTTTTTGCAATCGCATCAGCTTTTCTCTGATGCAGATTTTCCATTTCTGCTTCCAGCTCTTGCCAGTAAGCGTTTCTCTCATTTTTGCTTAGTTTTTTGTACTCATCGTCATTCAGGTAAGTTACTTGAGACATCAGAGCAGGAATCAGGAGAGAAATCACCACAACAACTAATAAAAATCTTTTCATTATTCCTCCTATTTTCCTTCGTTTACTTCACTCTCAAGTTCATTGAGCATTCTCAAATCTTCTTTTGTAGTCTTGATTTGATTTTCCAAATCTTTTTTTTCTTTTTCAGTATTGCTTGCTTGTTTCTCGGCTGCAATTGTCTCTTCTCTTGCCTGTGTCAGTTGATCTTTTGAAACAGGTGGTGGAGTTGGGGCACATGCGGTTAGAAACATTACAGCAATTACTAAAGCGATTACCAATAGATTGATGTTCTTTTTCATACTCACTCCTTACTTATTTGATTAATCGTCTTATTACAGGTCTTGAAATGCTGTTTTTTTGTCAAGAAATATGCAGATTAATATTTTTAAACAACTTCAGGTCTTAAACGAATACAAACACAGAATATTACATTGAGCTTTCAATCAGTAGAGTATTTCATCAGACTTACCTTGCATGAATTTACTCAATAGCTTCTTCATAACTTCTAACCTTAATGAGAAATAGTGAAGGTTACATTCTTAAGTTGTTCTGAGAGAAAAATGATTCTGAAGTACTGAACGTTCTCATCGATAGTTTTAAAAAGACTAAGGTGGGCATGCTCTTTTATCTCAACCCTGAATTCACTCCCCTCGAATATTCCCTGAAAATGAGGAAGATCAGATCTGAAGATATTTCCTGTTTCATAAGTCTGTTCGATGGACTTTTCACTAATACCGTATTGTTTCATTAGGATTTTTGTCTTCTCATCAATTTCAGAAAGAATGGCATTTGTTTTTGCAGAAGAATATTAGTCAAGGTCTGTTTCACAAATTCATGAATGATTTTAAATGTTGATTTTTTATTATACAAATCGACAGAAAAGATATATGTTGACGGTATTTCTAAATGGCAGAACAATTGCCTAAAATTTGCAATAGTTCCAAAAACAGTAAGCAGCAAGTTCTTTAACGAGAATTGAGGTGATGATGAGAAAAAAAACAATGATATTAGTAGTGATAATTGCCTTGGTAATGGCAATGATTATAATTATTGAACTAGTTAAGCCTCCGAAAAAAATCACGGTAGGCATAGTTACCTGGACCGGCTCGGGGGCGATAGTAGGATCTAGTGAACTATCTGCAGCTGAGCTTTATCTGGAAAAACATAATAATAGCAAAATCAAAATTGCTCCGGTAAATGACAAGTGGGAACCCGAAGAAACAGTTAAATCAATATCTCAAGCAAAAAATGGCGGAATTAAATTTTTCATTACATCTCACCCTTCAAAATGTGCGGTTGCCAGTTCACATCTTTTTGAAGACAACCAAGCTTTGGCGATAGTTACCGGCTCTGCTAGTCCTGCTTTAACAGGGAAGAATGATTATATGTTCAGAATTATTTCAGATGCAAATCGGGAACAAAAAATTATTGCTGATTATGTAAATAAAACTGAAGGTAGAAAAATTTTGATAATTCAGGATAGCGGAAACTTACCTTATACTGAACCAGCGTTCGAGAAATTTACAGCTACGCTTAATGAAGTAAAACAATGGGAAGTAACACAGGAAAAAATAATTATATCAGATTTTGATCCGGAGTCTTTCAAAGAAATATTTGCAGAAGATCATGATATATTATATATTCTGGCAGGAAGCTTTCAAACTGCTATAGGAAGAATAGCTCAACTGTTTTTTTACTATCACCCGTCCAAACCAATAATCCTGACACCATGGGCAAGATCGGCATCCATTGTTGAAGTGTCAGGTCCTTCAGCTAAAAATATCATTATTCCAAGTCCGTATCCATGTGTGAACTCAGATTCTGGAATAAGTGAATACTTCCAATTTTTCAAAGAAAGATTCGGATATGAACCGCATTCTATGACTATCGGAGTATGGCAGGCAATTGAACTGCTGGATAAGGCATTTGAAGAAGGCTGTAAAACTCCTGAAGATGTCAAAAAATATTTGCTGTCAAAAGATACGCACATCACCAGGTTAGGAAATATTTCTTTCGATAGAAATGGTGATGTAGAACAATCATTTTATTTTCTGAATGATCTCCTGGATATTACCCAATGAGAAGAAAAACAAGAATAAGTTTCAGTCAGTATCTCTTTTCTCTGGATTTGATTTCAGGTTTACTTGCCTCTTTAATAATTTTGATTGGGTTAATTGTAACAATCAGAATAACCAGACAATCTTATTTGAATATTCGTTTAAGTGAAGCAGAAAGAGTTCATATTATCCTGGAAAAAAGACTTTCTGAGTATCAACAGAACATGGAAAAACTTTCAAGTTATCTCAATGAAGGTAATAGTAAAGATGTTGTAAGTATGTTTGCTGATTTCTCTGATTTATACAGACTTGATAAAGAGTTCAAAATCGAAACGATATATCTGAAATCTCCCAAGAGTAAAATCTTTGAAGGATTCTCCTTTAACAATGAAAGATTTCTTGAATACTTGAATGAAGTCTCAGATAACAGAGTGTTCTCCAATGTTATGCCCGGATTGGAAGATAATGAACCAGGAATCTACTATCTGACTTTTTGTGAAAGCAATCTCTACCTGTTTAGACTAAATCTGTCATACATTAATGATTACTTACAAAAAATTTCCGAATTATCAGAAACTCCGATTATTCTGACATCGAATGATGGATTTGTAATGGCTTCTTCAAATCCGGAGCTGGATATTTATTCTTTTGATTTAAAAAAATGGGAGAATAATATTTATGATGGTGTTATAAAAAGTTCTGACAGTTTGAAATGGATTCCCGTCATGTCTTCAGCTGACATAATTGGGGCAAAGATTGTTATCCTGATTCCTACCAAAGTTACTGATATGCTTGAACAAATACTATTTGTTTTCTATCTAATCTTTTTTTTCATAATGATATCTCTTATCTTTGCGAAGAATCATTTGTTCCGCAGATTTGTACTTATTCCGTTGAATCTTTTTGCAGACAAAATGGAGGAAGTAACAGACGGAAATTATGGCATAATTGCTTCAAATGAAGATTATCTTTTTAAGGAATTATCAAATTTTCATAATCATTTTAAAACAATGTCCGAAGCAATTGTTGAACGGGAGGAGAGTCTAAGAAATAGTGAGATAATTGCTAATGAACTTGTTGTTAAGGCTGATTCTGCCAATAAAGCAAAATCTGAATTTCTTGCCAACATGAGCCATGAAATCCGTACTCCAATGAATGCTGTGTTGGGTTTCAGTGAAGTGATTTATCAGGAAACTACCAACCGGAAACACAAAGACTACTTGCGAACAATAATCAACAGCGGAAATGCTCTCCTTTCGATTATTAACGACATTCTGGATATATCCAAAATTGAGGCTGGTAAAATCGAAATTTCTGTTGAACATGTTAGTCTGATTGATCTAATTATGAATCTGAAGATGTTTTTCCAGACTAAGGTTGCTGAGAAAAAACTTGAATTCTTAATCAACATTGATGAAAATTTTCCCCCCATTGTTATGATTGATGAACTCAGAATGAGGCAGCTTCTTCTAAATTTGTTAAGCAATGCCGTTAAATTTACCCATAAAGGGAGCATAATAACTCAAGTAAAAGTAGATAAGTGGAATAAAGAGGAGACTAAAATTGATTTCTCAATAGAAGTAACAGATAGTGGTATTGGTATTCCGGAGAACCAACAGAACAGAATTTTTGAAGCTTTTGTTCAGCAATCAGGTCAAGATAATAGAACTTATGGTGGAACCGGGTTAGGATTAACTATCTCAAAGAAATTGATTGAATTGATGGGAGGTGAGATAGATTTAAAGAGCAAACCTGATGTTGGGAGCACCTTTACGTTGAAGCTTTACAGTGTAGAATATGAGTTGGTAGGAAATTTGAGTAAATCTGATGTGATCGAAAGCTCAGAATCGGTTTTATTTGAAAAGCAGACTATACTTGTTGTGGATGATGTACAGAGTAATCGTGATCTGATAGTATCTTATCTGGAAAACAGCGGATTAGAGGTTATTGCGGTGGAAAATGGAGAACATCTTTCCGATATAATGAACAGAATCAAAATAGATCTAATCTTGATGGATTTACACATGCCGGGTAAAGATGGCTACGAGATTACCAGATTCATAAGAGAAAATTCAGATAACTTTAAAATACCAATTATAGCATTTACTGCTACAATGTTTGAAAAGGTTGAAGAAACAAGTCACGGACTATTTGATGGATTTCTGCGCAAACCAGTAAGAAAATCACAGGTGTTTGACGAATTGAAAAAGTTCCTCAAGTACAACGTTATAAAACCTGTAAACTCAGAACAATCTGAACCTGAAGTATATATCAATGATTTGCAGTCTGTTTCAGAGTCTGTTAGGATTGAGTTTGAAGAGAGATTTCTAAAGCAGGTTGATGATTTAATACTGCTGATGAATACAGAAAGAATACTTGAATTTACAGAAAGTGTTACCTATTTTGCGGAGATGAATAATATCTCTGAACTTAAGAGAATCTGCACAGAAATCAATATGGCGGTTGATTCTTTTGAATTTGATCGTGTTGAACATATCCTTTTCCTGATGAAAACTGCAATACTTCCTCAAAATAAGAGGTAATCATGAAGAATCTGCAAAGAATTGTCCTATTGCTTCTATTTATTGGAATGTTGGGGTGTATGAAGAATAACCAGAATCAGATTGAGACTACTCAGATGATCATAAATTATCAACCTCAGGACAATGAATATGAGATACATCATAAGATTGGAGTATTGGCAAATCGTGGCTACGAAAAATGTCTCGAAGAATGGGGACCTACTGCAGATTATCTTACAGCAAAACTGGAGTCTCTGAGTTTTGAAATAGTCCCCCTAAATTTCGACGAAATACTCCCTGCGGTAAAAAATAAGGATATTTGCTACATTGCTGCCAATTCTTCTTATTATGTTTATCTTGAATATCACGGATTGGCACATCGGGTTGTAACGCTGCAGCTACAGGGGACGGCATCAATTCAACCATTATTTGGCGGAGTAATTTTTACTCGTCATGATAACAATTCTATCAAAGAGCTAAAAGACCTTCGTGGAAAGAGTTTTGCAGCGGTTGATCAAAATTCACTGGGAGGTTGGCACGCAGCCCTGAGAGAATTAAAAGAGAGTGGAATAATACCTGACAAGGCTTTTTCAAAACTTCTTTTTAAAGGTTCGCACGATGAAGTTATCTATTCCGTTTTAAATGGAGAAGTAGATGCCGGAACGGTAAGAAGTTCACAGCTTGAGAGAATGCATAATGAAAAACTGATAAACATTAAAAATTTAAAAATAATCAATAGTCTTAAAGATAAATATCCTGAGTATAATTACAACATTTCAACACGCCTTTATCCGGAATGGTCTATTGCTGCCCTCAGTCATACTAATCCTGAACTAAGTAAAAAAGTAGTAGTCCAACTTTTGCAGATGGACAAAGATGATCCTGCAGCAAAAGCTTTAAGAGGAGCTGGATGGGCAATTCCGCAAGACTATGCAGAAGTTCATAATTTATTAAAAATTCTAAAACTAGCTCCTTACGAAAACTATGGAGAAATTACTCTTGCTCAGGCAATTCGGCAATACTGGCTTTGGATTATTTCTCTTTTGATCTTTTTGATTATTGCAGTTGTTTCTGCAGTTTATTCCCATTCTCTCAGAAAAAAAGAGAGGCAGTATTTGGAGATAATAAGTGCAAGTGAAGAGAAATATAGATTGTTAGCAGAAACCAGTTCTGATGTGATCTGGGTATATAATCCAAGTCAAGATAGATTTTCATATATCAGTCCGTCTGTTTTTGCTTTGAGAGGAATCACTCAGAAGGAAGCAATGGCTGAAAAGTTTAGAGATACAGTAGAGCCGGAAACACTGGAATCTGTTAAAACAACCATATTCGAACAGATTAAGCAATGGGAAATGAAGCCGGATATCTATGCAAATAAAATTTTTCGCAGTGAAATTCAGCAATTTCACAAAGATGGTTCTCTGGTGTGGGTTGAATTGGATTATAAATTTAGATTCAACAAGACTCATGAAACCGAAGTTGTGGGATATAGCAGAAATATTGAAGATAGAAAGAAAAAGGAGAGTTATCGCAAATTGGTTTCTCAGGTTCTGAGTCTGTTCAATAATCCTTCAGATTTGAAAGAAGCCATTAACAATTCTTTGCTATTGATAAAAAAAGTTACAGACAGTGATGCTGTAGGAATTAGATTGAAAGCCCAGAATGATTATCCTTACTATCTTAACTTTGGATTCTCCAAGGAATTCATAATATCCGAAAATAGTCTGTTGCCGGGAAATCATGAAAGAGCTTCTTGTCAGCGGATGAATAAATCAGATAAGCTGGAGTGTACTTGCGGATTGGTAATTTCAGGAAAAACAGATGCCCGTAACCCTTTCTTTACTTCAGGAGGCAGTTTCTGGACTAATGACAGCAAGAGATTGCTCAATCTCAAAGAAGAGGAAGAACAGCGTTTTCAACCAAGAAATGTCTGTGTGGCTTATGGTTACAATTCAATTGCACTTATTCCCATAAGAGTAAAAGATGAGATTGTCGGGTTATTGCAGATAAACGGAAAAGAAAAAGGATTGTTTAATGAAGATCTGATGGCAACCCTGGAATCAATTTCATCACATATCGGAGAGGCGATTTTGCGAAAAGAAGCAGAATCTGCACTTATGATAGCTAAAGATCAAGCTGAAGCAGCCAACAAGATTAAATCAGAATTTCTGGCAAACATGAGTCATGAAATCCGTACACCCATGAATACAATTCTGGGATTTAGTGAAATTATGCTACAGGAAACCAAAAGTGAAACTTATCAGGAATATCTTAAATCGATTATTAGCAGTGGAAATATCCTTTTATCTTTAATTAACGATATACTCGATGTCTCAAAAATTGAGGCGGGCAGACTAAATATCCATTATGAACCATTCAACTTAAAAAATCTTTTGCATGAAATGAGAAAAATATTTTCTAATCAAATTGCTGAGAAAAGACTTAATTGTGACATCAATATTGACGAAGAGTTTCCTGATGTAATACTGCTGGATGAACTCAGAATGCGTCAGATACTATTTAACTTGATTGGCAATGCAGTAAAGTTTACACATGAGGGTTATATTGACATCAGTTTGAAAATTACCCAAAGGGATAATTTTCAGCATACTATCGGATTCTCGATTGATATCGCTGATACAGGTATTGGAATTTGTGCTGAAGATGTTGATACTGTGTTCGAAGCATTTGTGCAGCAGTCAAAACAAGATGACCGGTTATATGGCGGTACTGGCTTGGGTCTGACTATTTCCAGGAGATTAATAGAATTGATGAATGGATTTATAACGCTTAAAACTGAGCTCAATAAAGGAAGTACATTTACAGTAAGTTTTACAAATGTTAGTTACTTGGAAAAGCAGAATGATGGATTCGGTAATGGTGGATTAGATAAAATAGAATTCAACCTGAACGAAATAATGGTAGTAGGTAGTGGGGTGAACAATAATTTACTGTCTTCAATACTTGAAGCTTACAATTTGAAAGTTTTTCCAGCAGAAACTGAACAACAAAGCAGAGAAATACTTCACCATAATAAAATTGAGCTTGTGCTAATTGATTTGTCAAATGAAAGCAATATTGGTTATGCAATTGCAGAAAAAATTAGAGTAGACCATCATTTTGAACATCTGCCAATACTGGCAATAGTCCCGTCAGATATTAAAACTCCCAATCTGCAGTTAGAGAATCTGTTTGAGGGGTTTTTATCCCATCCAATAGTTGAAAATGAATTGATTGACGGAATAACAGATTTTTTACCAAATAAAAAAGGAAGTATCAATCCTTCCGAAGTTTTGGAGAATAATTCATGTAATTTAGTAAAGGAGTTACAAACCGCAAGTGAAAGACTAGAAATAGATTTGAAAAAGAAACTTTTTGAGCAGTTTATAAACAAGATAGATGAACTAATTTTGTTAATGAATCCTGATGAATTGTCGGAGTTCTCGAACGAGCTGAATAAGTTCTCTCACGATTATGAGTTATCTTCTATTTACCAAATTTGTGAAGGATTAAAAAGAAGTGTTATAAGTTTTGAATTTCTGGATATCGAAAGGTTCTTGATTCAACTCAAAACTTGCTGGATGTTGATTGATAAGGATAATGAGTTGTTTGTTCCTTCAGGAGAAACAACTAGTGATATGTCATGATCTTTAAAAATGGGCACAGTGATCAAATTTTTAATTTATGTTTTGCTCCTTATGCTGGAGAGATGACAATGCTTGCTCTTATTGGCTCTTCTTTCAGTGCATGTAAGAATTATCATTCAATAATACTGCAAATTGAAGGAAATTATACAACCGGTAATTACAAGAAGAAATAAAATCCGAGGTAATAATGGAAAGTGTAGAAAAAACAGAAAAGAAGTTTTCAATACTGGTAGTGGATGATCAGCCTACAAACATCAAAGTTATTTCCAGTTTTCTGAGTGAAAGATATACTTTATACATTGCCAATGGTGGTGAAAAAGCTCTTAAAATTCTGGACAAGATCAGACCAGATCTTGTTCTGC
>JAQVBK010000127.1 GCA_028690365.1 Candidatus Cloacimonadota bacterium | reverse complement strand
CTAAACACATATTTTTTCATATACATTCCTAATTGTGGATATAAATCCGATATCATTTTAGTCCAACTATTTTTTGACACCCAGTTAATTATCTGGCGTTTCTCAAGTTCTGTATTGTCAGTATAATTGTATATCTCCCCTTCTGGATTCACCTGATTCTCACCGACAAAGAAAGCCATTTCAGATTCAGGAAAGCTCTTCAGTAGTTTCTTACGTTCCTGATAATATTCCTTGAATCGTTTATCTGTATGTGGAACGTTAATAATATCAATAAGTATATTATTTTTAAGTTTCCCAAACTCATCAGTATCATACACAACATATTGTAGGTATCTATTCTGTATTTTATCGCAGTGCAACTTCAGGTTAACAAAATATAACCAATTACGATAAGAATCTCCTATTAGGTATTCGTATATCTCATTCTCATTATTTATGTATTCGGAAAAATAATTATTTACTTCTTGAGGTCTTTTATTATATGAGTCTAATAAATTCATCCATTGTTCATCAGTTCCATATTTTTTGCCAACTCTCAATTGTACAAATGCCCTCACCAATGCTTCGTATGCATTATCAATTACTCTTACTGGAAAAAGCGAATTCGGTAACTCAATTGCCAAAGTTGTATTAACGGTTCCTGTTACGCCATCCTCCAATCTAATTAGTAACCCTTTAATTCCAATACATTTATTCTCTTTTATTACCTTGTTGTTTACGATCACTATATTTGTAGTACATTCACTTTCAACAAACCCCAAATTCTTTGCTCCTAATCTTGGATCCTCAATTAGAAGCTCTTTTAGACAGATTCCAATACCTCTCAGTAAAATTACGACTCTTGCATTTCCCAATGTAATTGATTTAATTCGCCTTAATATTATTTTTGCCTCTTCTGATCCTTTTAGAGCCAGACTTTCCCCAAGACCAACTACAACAAATCTATTATCTTTGTAATCAATATCAAGTGTCCTAAAATACTCAATTAGTGAATCATAATCCGGAAATCGGTCATCCTTCGTGCAAAAGTCGCTTACCCTTATTATGTTTAGTCCCTTTTGCTTCAACTCACTCAAGCTCTCATTATATACATCATCTCCAACTGCATATAAAAAAGGCAATCCTTTCACACTCTCTAAATATCGACCCACTTCCGGACAAATCATCATTATTTTCCTCCGTTTGTAATTATTCTCAAACCTAATTCTAAATCTTTCCTAACAACATCTTTTAACCAAGTCTTTAATTCAGCATCTGTCATTTTATCAATTGTTGAAATAACCGAATCACTTCCACCAGCATTATATTCAGCTAACGCCATACCCTTGATTTTTGACTTGACTGCTGGATTTTCAATCCATTCATATACCTCATAGCCTAAAGTATCTATAGAATCCTTAACGGCATTTATATCATTAAGTACACTTGCATTCTTCGATCCGGTACCCCAGTAAAATCTTCGACTTTTGCAATCGCATCATCTAAAGTTATTTCGGTCTTTTCGCTGCAAAACTGCTTCATTAATGTTATTGCATCATATTCTGAATCAATCTCTGTTACTATTCGTCCATGCAAACTATAGTTTTCCCTTAGGCATATACCATATATCCCGAAAAGAATTGCATATTCTGTCAATTCAAAATTCTCTTCTATTACATCTTCCAACGATAACTCATTTAATGATATATACCCCTTTCTTTCTATCTCTGTAGCGACAAAATCTTGGACAGAATTCTTTTCATCTTCAGTAATAATAATTGAATCAAGCATGGTATATTTCCCTTCGGATACCCACACAAAGTTCTGATTTTGTGATAAATAGAATCGAATTTTCTCTGATGGGATAAATGGTAATTTTTCTGCTAAATCATCTACTGAATTCACAATTACATTATCTCTCCACACTCTAAATATTTCTTGGACAACTGCAATATCTTCAGTTACTTTTTCATTATTGGAGAAATAATTTTTTGAAAAATTCAAATCTTTTCTTTTTTCTTTTAGGTAATCCTTCAACAATGAATGTGATGTAATATGTACTTCATCCATCAATTCTGTTTTGGATTCAAAAAAAAGCTCATAATATATCACACAAATGCCAGTATCAAAAACATCATCTATTTCTTGATTCAATCTTTCAATTTTGTTATCAAACTTAATCAATACTTTTCCATTATTTACAAACCCATTCTTAACAATTATTTCCTCTAAATCTTCATCACTACCATTGAAACAAATACCCTGTTCCGATAAATAGTCTCGTAATCTCATTCTTTCAATCACGGAACCCAGTCTATATCCATATACATATTTCGTAGCAACTGCATTAACAATCTCTTGTTCTACATTATTTTTTGCTTCGTTATAATCAGCACTGTCTTCAGCATCTTCAAAAAACTCAAAATAAAGTCCTTTTAACTGAAATACTGTTTTGGCTGCATCTTTATGAACCACCTTATAAATCTTGTCTTTACTCAACTTTTCAAAAAACATATTGAGTTCAAATAAGTTTTCAATATCCCAAACTGATTTTCCCGAAATTTTGTGTCCCTGCGCATATACAGACGTTTCATCAAAAGCATTACAAATATAAGTTATTCTGTTATCATATATATTTCTTTTATATAACCATTTCGTAAACGCACTTCTTCTTTCTGACATTGAAATAGCTTTCTCCTCTTGATTATCTTCCTTCTCACAAATATTGGATTCATTAAGTGCACTTTCAAATATTCTCCCAAAATCATCTTTATGATTTTGATACATATCAACCATATGTAAAAATAGTTTTGAGGGCATATGCTTTCCATATCCAGTTTTCATAAATGCACATTCAACAAATCCAATTTGCCACATCATTCCATTTAGATTTCTATATGTATCATCTATTATCAAGCCTTCATTTTGAGCAATACTCCTCAATCGATTAGACAATTCTTGGAGAACCTCTTTTTTACTTTCACCCTTTTCTGTTATGCGAATATAGGAATCAATTAATAATGCAACTTCGTATTGATTCCATGGCGGTTGTCGTTTCATCCTCTTAACACTCCACTACTTTCTTAACATATCTACCGTCTTTAATTCTTTCATCTTTCGGCTTCTCTGCATCGGCAGGTATAGCCCAATACGATCCAACTTTCATTGCCCCTGGTAATCTTCCATCTTGGCAAAGAACTTGAATTCTTCTTTTAGATAATCCCCACTTTTCTGAAGTCTGTGTAATAGACAAATATTCCATTCTTTCCTCCATCTACTTGTGAAAGATCTACGTAAATATCATCTTTTTAATTATAAGCCAAAGCACGCATATTATCAACGAAATATGTCAGAAAAATGGATGTTTTGTTTTATCTTGGTCGATAATTTGCCCAACACTTATTTCTAGAAATCAAAATCATCAGGATCCAGTCCTGCATCCTCTATTGCTTCTCTTCTTTCATCTTCATCCATAAATTCTAAATCTGTTGCATTGAGTTCGGCAGCTTCCAATTCACTTTCTGCTTCCTCTTTTTCCGTTTCTTCAAAGGCTCCTGTCTTGTTGATGCTATCCATCATTGTTGCAAAAGCAGCAAAGTCCGCTGCCTCTTCAAACCCATCCAGCTTTCCATCATGATTCATATCAAACAAATCTCCAAAAAATCCCTTCATGCTGATACCACCTTTCCAGTTGTTGTATTATTTATCTTCCAGCAAAAAATCGGGAACTAAGAAAAGATTTTGCACCTTTTCAAGTGTCATACTCTCAACTTAATTCCCGGACTAAAACCTTAGGTGTACAAAATATCCTTGTTAGAATTTTGGTACTCCTTATTTTCTACTTCTCTTTTTATGGTCTTCTCTTATTGGTGCAAGGCAATCCTCCTCATCCAAAACCATCGACATCTTCGCAGCACAAGGTGCCTGTCTCATCTTGGTTACTGTTTCACTTAGTACACTGTAATTCAATTGCGTACCTTCACTATCGTTCTCATAATTAACAGCACGACTTGGACTGATTCCAAATTTTCCTGCAACTTCTATTGCATCTATGTTGGCTCCCAGGAACAAAAATTCCCAGCCAAAGCTTTCTTTCTGATGTTCTACTTTCTTTTTTACTTCCTCATAAGAATATTGTTTACTTGCATTCTCCATCCCATCAGTTGAGATAATAAATAACGTCTTTTCTGGTTTATCTTCTTCTCTAGCATACTTCTGGACATTTCCGATATGATGAATTGCGCCACCTACTGCATCAAGTAAAGCTGTGCAGCCTCTGACAAAATACTGGTTGTCATTCATAGGCTCTACCTTTGAAATGTTCACTCTGTCATGAAGCACTTCTACCACATCATCAAAGAGAACAGTTGATACTAAAACTTCTCCCTCGCCCTTTTTCTGTTTCGTAATCATGGAATTAAAACCACCGATTGTATCTGACTCCAATCCACTCATGGATCCACTTCTGTCTAATATAAATACTAATTCTGTAAGTCCATTTCTCATAATAAAAACCTCGCTTCCTTTGTTTTGTATTAGTTGGTAATTACACTATACAAATTTTCAGAAAACGAATGGTCGCCTGAGATGGGACATTTCTATTCACCTAGAATTGGTTGACCGTAGGTAAATAGCACTTCATTAATTTCTATCGTGTTATACTCTCTATTCTCGATAAAGTAACAGATGATAACATCAAACTTGGAACTTCTCGAAAAAGCAAAACCTGCTTTTCTCATTAGATCTACAGCTTCATCCAACGTAAGTTCTAAAGCTAAGGCAAATGCAATTACTGTCTTTTTGTTTGGAGCGTAATCAATATCATTCCTAATTTTTGAGAAATGCCTACGATCTACATTTGCTTTTTTATATACATATGAATCCTTTAGATCTCTCTCATCGATTAATCTAAGAAGCATCTGCGAAAAGGTTTCATCCAAATTATTAACAATACTCTTTAATGATCTCTTAGGCGCCTGAGCCGGTGCTGGCATCGGAGCACTCATACTCATAGGGCTGCAACAGATAGGTTCTTCTATCTCTCTAAATGAGGCTTCCTCCTCATCAAATTCTATATCAAAATCTGAATAGTCATCCTCAAGGTCTAGTGGATTACTATCAACTTCCTCAAGAGGTTCTATTCTTTCAAGTTGGCAAGGTTCGATTGCCTTCTCTTCTATATTTTCAGCAGACCCTTCCTCATAATTTAATGTGAGGTACTCTTTTATTGTATCCAATAATTTCAAACTAACTGCCAAAGAGTCACTCCCCTTCTATCTCTGGAACCGATAAATAACGCATTGTCTTTCTATTGTCAAGAATACCATAGTTCTCTGCATATGTAGAGTATAATTTGTGTTTTTTTACTCTTCGCATCACTGTTGGTCGTTTTTTAGACCACATAGAGCATTTACACTAAGTGGCGAGCAGTGCACTTGACAGACAAAGTGCCTTCTTGCTCGTTGGGGTGAATGCCCCAATCCCCTTGAACATCCATCTTCGATGGCTGGCTACGCACTCACATGTGAGCGCTAATTACTACAGCAAATGCATGAAAACAAAAAAAGAGGGCAACCACCAAAGCTGTCACAATGATGATTACCCTCCAGATTACAGTTCATGATTATTTTGTTTTTGCTTCTCCTTCGTCTGCTCCTCCTTGTAGCTTTCTCCAAGAATCGCATCCACATTATGCTTGGCTGTCAGATATTCCTGCATATCTTTTTTTACCTGGCGATACTCTGCATAGGCTCTTTTCTTCTCCTCTAATACTACCGCATATTCTGCACTTAAGTCTTTTACGCGTGGGATCTTTCCATCCAACCTGCTAAAAGCTTCCTTCGCAGCTTTATGAAGTGTAATCTCTTCACGATGGGCTTCGAAGTATTTCTTGCTATAGCCTGATTTACGATAAGCCACATAAATATCTTTTGTCTTAGCATAATTAATGATATGGGTTTTCAGTACAGCAATTTCACCTAGTCTTTTCTCTGATACTTTTATAGTTTGCGTCAATTCTGAGAATAAGGAAGATGCTGCGTTCGCTCTAGCCGCCAAGGTCTCATAATCACGAACCTCGTGCTCCTGCAAAAAGAGAAGTGCCTGGGATATCTGTTTGATGTTATATACCTTAGCCCATCTGGTATAGCCAGCTCCTTTTCCTTCTTGTATCTTTTTCTGGATATCTATGAGCAGATCAAACTCTTTCTTCTTATGAAATCCTCTCTTCCCATTTTCCCTTCGTTCTGGAGACTGCTCTGATTTTTCTGCCAAGATATCTTTCAATTCAGCTTCCGTGTAACCAGCACCCAAGGACCTAAACCGAATAAAACGTTTCTGACTTTTACCCCTAATCGCAAGATTCTTTCCTTTCTTGATTTCGTATCCCTGTTCCATGAGTAGCTTCAATAACTTTTCAAAATCCTCTGGTTTCTGCAAAAGCGCTGCATCGATATCAGCACAGATTTCAGATCGTAGTGTTTCCTTCTGTGTATAAGTTGTTCTCTTTTCTCTTTCACTAGGCTTCCTTGGTTTGATAACTGACAATCCATTTTCAAGGCAAACCAAATCACTCAGCTTCTGTAATGCCAGTGCAATAAACCATGAATCACGGAATTTTCGATCACAAGCAAGATTCGTAGAATTGAAAATAATATGATTATGAATATGAGCTTTATCTGTATGCGTTGCCACGATAAATGCATGATTACCCTTTGTAAATCGCATAGCTGTTTCATATCCAATTCGATTTGCTTCCTCAGGTGTAATCTCCCCTGGCTTAAATGATTGACGTATTTGATATGCGATGATATCGCCTTTTGGTTTTCTCCCAGTTAATCGAAGATATTCCATTTTTGATTCTGCAAATTCTTTATCTGCAATTTCTGCATTACAGGCATAAGAAGAAACGAGCTCCCCTTGCTGTGTTTTTTCACCATTCTTCGCATAATCTGTTCTATCCTTTAAGCACTGTGCTATGGTTCTTCCTTTATTTACATGCATCGCAATCAGTCTCGTAGCTGCCACCCGTTCACCTCATTTCTAATCAATACTACTTAAGTGTTCCAAAATGCTCCCCATCATCTGTAGGATTTCCTTCTGTTTTTCCTGCAACTCCCTAACATCTTCTACATAAATACTACCAGTCTCATTTGCTTTTTTCGTATACTGATTCAAGTTATTACTATTGATTTTAAGCAGCCGCAGTACTTCCTTTACCTCTTTCATCTCCACATAAATGGAATAGCCATTCAAGACCATCTTCCTACAGTAGGCACTAATATTACGCGTGCCTACTGCCTTCATCTTTTCTTTGATAATCTCTAGTTCCTCTGGTGTGGTTCGAAAGAAAACCTTACAGGTTCTATTGTCGTTCATGACAATTCCTCTTCAATGCACCGAGCTTTTACTTTTCTACCAGTCTCCGGAACCTCCGTTTTCAACTTTTCCAGTACAGAAGATTTCGCTTCTTTTTCTGCAACTGTCTCCTGTGGAAGGTTATTGATAATTCCATCCAGTTGATTATCATTTTGCTCAATCATGTCTTCCATTCCACGAAGAGGATTTCTTCCAGAGTTGAACTCTGGCAATTCCTTGAATCCAAAGGAGTCTACAAAATAAAAATTGATTTCCTGTTGTCTCTTAAGTGCGACCACATCACTAACAGAAAGACTATGTCCTCTAAAGTCTTCCGGTCTATCTGTATTAAACTTCCCATACAAATTCTCACAGATAATATAAGGATCCTGTGACTGTGTTAATATTGGTCCAGCATATAAAGTATCGTAGAAATTGATTTCTGGTGTTTGCCCTTGTCGCTCAAAGGCATCATAGGATAAGAAACGAAATTGACTGGCTTCCTCTGACCGATTTAGCTGTAAAATTGCATAGCCATCACTTCCAGAACTTAAAAATGCCTCAAGAATTTCTCCTGAGGCACCTCCCTTAACTTCATCCCATCCTTCAAACTTTATTCCTTTTGGTTGTTCTGACATAACTTATCTCTCCTTCCCTTTGCTTCGATTATCAAACTCTAAGCTAAACTGTGTGCGTGATGTTTCATCAACACTCATAATTACTGTAGTATCATAGGTTTTACCGGTTTTCACAGAACGACATTTTTTCAGTTTTACTTTTCCGTCCTTTAAAAGTGACTGTGCAACCGACTTATTCATCTTCTTTCCAAGAGAATCAAAAAAGCGATTATCCTTCCATAAGACAAATTTACATTCTCGCTTTTCGCAGAAAAATCCTTTTGCCTTATCCACCACATTAGCTCCACAGCAAGGACACACTCCCACAGGTTCACAAGCGGGATGCATCAATACCTCTGCATCCTCTATTACCTTATAGGTTCTTACCAGGTTTGAAATCATCTCCTCAATCTCATCCATGAATTTAGCAGCTGTATAATTCTGATGTTCTATCTCAATTAGTTTTTCTTCCCAATCAGCTGTCATGGATGGTGACTGAATCTGCTCCGGCATTACTGTAACTAGAGCTACTCCCTTAAGCGTTGGAATCAGATACTTAGTTTTCTTATCTCCTTTTCTCTCCACGAATCCAATTCGCACAAGCTTCTCTATGGTACCGGCCCTGGTTGCTGGTGTTCCGATTCCCTGATGCTCTGCCTCATCCGGCATCTCTTCTGCACTTGCATGTTCCATTGCATTAAGAAGAGTATCTTCAGTAAAGTGTTTTTTGGGTGATGTCTTCCCTTCCTTCAATTCCGGTTTCTGTACTGGAAATGATTTACCCTGATCAAAGACTCCCTGTAAAATAAAATCTTTATTACGCTCCATCTCATCCCCATCAGAAGAAGATGATTCTGCTTTTAATCCGAGCACCCAGCTCTCGATATCTTTCCAGCCCGGATCAGAAACAACCTTTGCTTTTGCTTTGAAGATATGGTCAGCACATAAGAACTCCAATTCTGTTTCCTGGCTGATGCATGGATTACCAATACCTGCTAGTAATCTAGCGGTAATCAGTTTTAGGATTTTCTGTTCCCCAGAAGGAAGTTCTCCATAATCAACCTCTGCAACATTCACAGTTGGA
>JAQVBK010000126.1 GCA_028690365.1 Candidatus Cloacimonadota bacterium | reverse complement strand
AGATCTGATAATCTATGCAGTAGCCTTTCTTTTATCATTCCTGGTGATAAATGGAATTATGTTTCTGTTAATGAAGGGTAGGATAAAACAACAGATTGTTGCAGCAGATTCAACTTCCATTGCAGTCGACTCTCTGGCAGTGGAAGAGATTCCGGATGTTGCTACGTTGGAGAAACCTGAAGAAAGTATTCCTGACCCTGTAGTAGAATTCAGACAACTTCGTAAGTTGAAAAAAGAATTGATAGAGGTGCGTACTGGGGAAAAAGCTTATACCCAGTCAGACATAGACTCTATTCTGCAAAAAGCAGTTCAAAATGTAGATGAGTTAATCACTAATCAGGAAAGATATATAAATGAAATAAATAGACTCAACAGGAAAATAGACGAACAACAGCCTCTGATAACTGAAATTCAGAAGAAAAACTCTGAGCTGGAGTATACAATAGCAAAATTGAAACAAGACCACAAGGATGAACTGGAGTCTTTAAAGAAAATAGAGGCTGAAGAAGCAATTACTTATTTAGCCGGAACTTATGACACAATGGATCCCAAAGAAGTGGCAAAACTTCTGCTTCCTCTGGAAGATAAAAAGATCATAGAAATTCTAAAGAAAATGAATCAGAGAAAACTGGGAAAAGTTCTGGCTGAAATGCCACAGAGCAGATCTTCCCAAATCGTCAGAAAAATGACAAACTAGAACCGAGGATATCATGAGTCACGCATTTGCAGCAGTAATGAATCAGATTGTTTACCAACAGAAAAAGATATCTGGTAACAGCCATGAGTTATCGGCTCTGTCCGATTTCAATAAATTGTTCTCTTCATTCAGAATTCAATCTGTTGATAATAAAAATATTGCAATTGCCAAAAATAATTCTTTGTCAGTGAGAGATTTAACCAGCCTAATAAAAGAAAAAAAAGTAGAAGTTTTTGTAAAAGAAAATGGAGAATTTATCAATATTAAAAATATTGCCTACAAAAATATGAACATCAAAGATAAAGAGATATTCTTTGCGCCCAGAAATACCACAAGAGAATTTTTAAGCAACTTTGCAGATAAGAAAGATGAATTGGAAGATGCTTCTTCCGAAAAAATTATTAATACTAAGGGCGAAATTGATTCTGAGAAAAAACAAACAGAGATAGCTATTACTGGAGAAATAAATTATAACGGGATTTCAATGAGTCCACTCATAAAAAATTCTTCTGAAAAAATGAGTGATTCATATTTTGATACATTGAGAGATGAGAACTCATCAGCAGATTCAAAATTACCTTCCCAACATAGTATCAATGCAGAAGGTTTTGTCTCAAAATTAATCGTTTCACATTCACCGATAAAATCTAAAATGCAAAATCAAAGTGAAACTAATTTGATTTTGCAGAAAAATGATAAGCAAGAGGTTGTTGCTGCTAATACTGAAATGAAAGTTAAAAATAGCCGTCAGTCAAATTTAGCTGAGCAGATACCCGTAACTGAAAATATATCGAAAATTTTACATTTGAAATCAGCATCCGAAAAGGCAAACATACTTTCAGGCAAGAGAGAAAACAGAGTAGAATTAGGGGGAAACGGTGCTGATGTATCTGTGTCTGATACGGTTAAGGATTTTTCCGGAATCTCATCAAAAATTGAGGTAAACAGTTTACACAATTCATCATTTGATAAGCAAAACAACAATTATGCAAATATTGTATCTGAATCTGGTAATTTTGATGCAAACTTGTCTGATTCTGATGGTGGTATTTCTTTGGCAGGTTCAGGATTGGAAATTTCTAAAAATACTACAGAAAAGGAATTTTTGAATCTAAATATTGAAAAGGTTGGGGAAAAAACAACCAACAAGGTATCAAAGCTTGGGAAAATATCAAACCTGAACGCAATTACCGAAAAAACAGAAAAATTAATTAATCCTGATTCCAAAGCAGAAAATGCTCATCTGCTCAATAATAGAACGAAAGAGGTTTTTACGGAATTTGGAGGAAATACTACAGCGGACAATTTTGTAAATGGAACCCCCGAAATAACAGATAATAAATACGATACTCATTTAGGGGAAAGTACGGAAGATAAAAACTTAAAAAAATATATGGATGAATCTATCAATGCAACAACAAACACTTCCACAATTAAGAAAGATGTATCAAAAGGAATATTTGAAAGTACAGACAACTTAAATTTCGTTAAACATTCAGATATGGGCAAACTACCTCATGACGTCAGTCGAATATTCGGCGGCAAAGCCATTTACAATAGTAACATAACAAGTAATAGATTATCAACAAACAGTGAAGCTAAAACCATTCTTTTCCCTGAGGTTACTCAAAAACAGAATCTAGAAAGTTTAAGTTCAAAAGCAGATGAAAAATATCTCTTCACAGAAGAAAATGTAGGGATCAGAAATCCTGGAAATGGTGACAACAAAGCTTCAATGATATTTACAGATATTCATTTACCGTTGAAACAGAACAGCTTAGATGATTTCGAAATTGCAGATTCCGAAAAGACTATAGTACCAGGGAAAATTGGAACAGAGAAAAACATTGAGTTCGGAATATCTGCAAAAAATGTAGGTCAGGATATCTCCTTTGGCGGAAGAGTAGATTCTGAAACCAGTAAGTTATCTAAAAAAATACTATCAGCTAACAAAAAATTGAATTTGGAAGAACCTGTTATATTGGATGATAAACCGTACAATGTTGACAGTGAAATCACCGGGAAACACACACAATCAACTGCAAAAGACAATTTTACACAGAACTCTACAATCAATAATTTATCACTTGCTGCTGACGGAGAAGAGACAGAAAAATCTTCTATTATGTTGAACAGGCAAAATTTGATGAAAACTAATATTGGTTCAGTTGGTAAAGAATTTTCTGAGCAGACAATTCAATCCTCTTCTGAAAGCATTATAGTTGGTATGACAAAGAAACAGACTGCAACAGTTCCCGAAAATCTTTCATCTGCTAACAACGAAGGAAGAGAAGGTCTCCAAATCAAAACAGCAGTTCATCTTTCCAGGGACACTTTTCCCAAACAGAGCTTTGATTTGACCAAGCCTGATAAATCAATATCGGTTAATGAAGCTGAATTTGTTTCTTCAGACACGAAAAATGAAAATATTCTTCTGACAAGCGGCACTGAAAAGTCTCAGAATGGAAAACTTTTGCACGGCGAAGATTATTCTAAAACAGAGACTAATTCCAAAATACAATCGATAAATAGAATTATTGCCAGAGGGAATCAGCATCAGGCTGAACAGGTGAATGAAGGGAAATTTACAGATGCAATTTTTGCCAAAATCTTACAGAAACCTGCAGTAGCAAATTCAGAAAAATCAAAATCAGAAAATTATCCTGATGAACAACTGTCAATTCTACAAAAGAATACAAAAACTAACATGGAAGACTCATCTGAGAGAATTTTCAGAAATGTTAAAAATGTATTCGCTAAGCTACAAGGAAACAAACAGTTAAACAACGATGTGATCGGAAAAGAAGACAGCAATAGCTTATCATTGAACAAAGAAAGTACAGTTATTGACGGAACGGATCGAAATCAGAATACGATACACGGAGAAACAGTTCAGCAGGAAAGGAATATTTTGCCGAACAATAATAAACCTGCAGTTGATCTTCAAAAGAATAGTTTTAAACAAAACTTAATCATTCCTAAGGACGGTGAAAACAGTTATCTCAATAAAATATACAACACTCACAATGAATCATTGAAAGAAAGCGCTATTAGTGCAGAAACAGGGAACCTACCACGAAGTTCATCTTCTGCTGAAAATCTGATTGGAGTAAAAAATAACCAGCTATCGGAGATAAAATCTGTTTTGCTTAATAAATCAGCAGATATTCATCCTCAAGCATTAAGTGAATTACACAGTAAAATCCAGAATAAAGTTGATAGTTTGTTTACATCTCCAAACGAAGAAAAGGTTTCGCAATTCAATCAGACTTTTGATTATACCAAAACTCGAACCAATGAAAGGAATGAAGAAACTCAAACATTTATTCAAAATAATGTGACAAAGGAAGTCAGTTCAGCTAAGAAAAGTGATCTTTTTGCAAAAAATGATGATTTATCTTCACAAGCAAAAATGGTTTTAACCGAAGAAAAGATAAATGGAACTGAAGTTAACGGGAAAAATCAGAATTCATCTGATCAGGTTTTTGTAAAAAAATATCAGCCTGCTGACATAATCAATGAATTCAAGCAAAATAACTTAACTGCAAGTAGTCTGTCAGAAAAAACTTCCGATACAGTTACAGTTGGGCAGCGAGAAATATCAACAAAAATATCTGGAAACGCTCCGACTCAAAGTTCAGCTGTTGCTGAAGGATCAACAAAGAATTTTGTAGAGAGTCATAGTCTCTACAATAATCAAACAAATGTTCAGACGAATAAACCAGGAAATTTACAGAGAGAGATCGCTTCAGAAACTCTGAATGTCGCAGAAAAGGGTGATATCCAATCTGAGATGAAACCGAATAATTCTATCAGAAATGAAGTTTCCGAAGAAATAATCAGTTCAGAATCTGTAAACAGTTTAAAAACCGATATAATCGATGAACGAATTCTTACTGATGATGGGAAAACCTTTTTTACCGGCAAGAGTACTGAAACAATTGTTCCGACTCCATTAAACAACACTAAATCAGAATTCATAAGCACAACAATGATTTCCGATAATTTGCCAAAAACCAGTCAGGTGAAGGATATCCTAGATGGTGCATTGATAGTAAATTCTGAAGATGTTAAGAATTGGCTTAGTGAAGACAATTCTATTAATTCAGCCGAAAAAACAGATATAAATATTGAACAGAAGAAAATTTCCGACTCGGGGTTTAGTCAAGTAGTCGCAGAAGACAAAAAAGGGAATAATATAACTCCTGAGATGAATCAGGAAAGCGGAGAAGATTACAATGAACTTTTCCCCAAAGCACAAGAAGCAAAAGCAGAAAGAGTAGTCAAAAATATATCACAGAAAGATGAGTCTGTAACATTAAGAAACAGCTTGAAACAACCTGTTACAGTAAAGCAATCCGAATCAGATTTTCCGGTAAGAGAAAGAATTAATAATCTCCTGAACAATCCTGAATTCAGCGACTCACTTTATGCATCGATTCAGACTCAAAGGGAAAACGGAAAGAACATGATTCTTAGCGTAAACAATGACAAGGAATTTATTCTGGAGCCTGAAGCAGATAAAGATATTTTTGTGATAAGAGAGAGAAATGAATCAATGTCAGACAATGAAGAAGAACAAAACAATAGTAATCAATTCAATAAAAATGAGAATAAGGAATCAAATTCAAAGAGTGAAGTCTCTGAAGAAACTCGTATAACATTTCAAAATCAAAGATTCAATAGTCATTTAACTTCGAGAACAGAGCCGCAACAGGAGGCTCAACCTCAAAGATTTACTGATTTGTATTACCTCAAGGAACATTTTCTGGAGGAAGTTAAAAATACTCTGAAATTTGAGTTAGGCGTAAAAGAAAGTCTGAGATGGGCAAAATTTTCTCTTCAGGTTGATAAAATCGGAATTATTGAAACTACGGTTAAAAGCAAGGATGACTCACTTACTGTTGTAATCACGGCAGAAAGTGCAGAGAAGATGAAAATTATTCAGCACAATCTGATTGAACTGAAGCCGGAACTGCAGAAAATTGGATTCAACAACGTTAATCTTGAATTCAGTTTTGATGAACATTCAGACAATCAAAAAGCCAATCAACAGTCAGAAAAACAACTCAGTAATAATTTACGGGGAACAAGAAAACCTGTTACAGAAGAAATCGGTGAACAACCGGTTTTACAACAGTCGAAAAAATATGGTTATAACACGGTTGAGTATATTGCTTAACGTGTTTGTACAAAGGAGGTCACAATGGATGTGGTAGGAATCAACAACGATACGGCTGCACAATTTACCAAAAATACTTTTGGCAGCAATGTAATGGGGAAGGACAGTTTCCTACAATTATTGGTTACTCAGATGAAATACCAGGATCCGTTTAATCCCATGGATAATTCTCAGTTTGCGGCTCAACTGGCTCAATTCAGTTCCCTTGAGGCATTGAATAATATCAGTGAGAATCAGCAGAATGAGATTCTGTTGGGACAGTCCATGAATAACTCCTTCATGACTACTCTTATTGGCAGAGATATTGAAGCTTATGGGAATGCTTTCGAATTTGATGGAAGTAAAGGCGAAATCAATTTCGGACTAAGCAGAGAAGCCGCAGAGGTTACTGTGAGCATTTTTGATGCAGCCGGGGAGTTGGTTAGGGAAGTTGAACTGGGCAGTATGGGTTCAGGTCAGAACAAATTTGAATGGCTGGGTTCTACCAATAAAGGTGATACTGCAAAAGAAGGTTATTATTCATATCAGATAGCTGCTTATGATTCTGAGGGTACTGAGATAACTGCAGAAACCTACAACATTGGTAAAGCATCAGGACTGACTTATATGGATGGATCAGCTTATCTGATAGTTAACGGACAAGTAATCAATCTGGGCGATATAATCAGCATTCTTGATTCAGCAGATGCTATAACAGATGCAAGTACTAACGTGCACCATGATGCATAACTCGGAGGACTTGTGAAAATTGCTCAAACCTTAAACATATTTTACCCAAAACCCATCTCAATGGAGATGAAAAGAAATTACTCAGAAAAGGAGGTTCAGGATGATTGAAAGAATGATGTTCAACAGACCGATTCCAATTCAGCCTGATCCGATTTATGAGAACAGGCAGAATCAGAAAAACCAGCAAGTTCAGGGTGAAACGAGAAGTTTCTCGGATCTTCTGAAGGAAAAAATTGGAATTAATGATAGCCTGCACTTCTCTGCTCACGCCTCTCAGAGATTACAGCAGAGAAATATTTTATTGTCGGAATCAGATCATTTAAAACTAACCCAGGCAGTTGATAAAATTGCCGAAAAGGGTGGCAGAGAGTCTCTGATAGTTATGAATGAGGTTTCATATTTGGTGAATGTTCCCAATAGAACAGTTATTACCGCAATGGATTTGGAATCTGCAAAAGATAATGTTTTTACAAACATTGACAGTACAATGATTTTATAAAAAAAACCGGGGCCGGACCGTATAGGAAGCCCCTCTGCAGCACTGAACGACTGAGGTGCTGACAACAAGGAGGAAAAATGTTACGCTCATTATTTTCAGGAGTATCAGGTTTAAAAAACCAACAGACATCTATGGATGTAATCTCGAATAATATTGCCAATGCTACTACTACTGCTTTCAAAGCAAGCAGAATAACTTTTTCGGATGCACTGTCCGAAACTTTGTCAGGAGCTCGCGGAACTGCCGGTAATTTTGGTGGTGCCAATCCGATTCAGGTAGGAAGAGGATCAGTTATATCCAGTATCGACACTAACTACAAACAGGGTAGTCTTGATTCTACCGGATTAATTACCGATTTAGCAATAAACGGAAAAGGATTCTTTGTGCTTAGCGATGGAGAAAAGAAGTATTTCTCAAGAGCAGGAGCTCTACAGGTTCAGGAAGATGGTACCCTTATGGCACAGGGTGGAACTCATTATGTTCAGGGTCGTCTCGCTGATTCTGATGGTAAGCTAAATTCCACTACCACCATGAGCAATATAATTTTACCTTTTGGTCGTAAAGAACCGGCTAAAGCAACAGATGACATTCAGTTGTATTGTAATCTTGATGTAAATGCTTCCAAAGTTGAAGAGTGGTTAGGTAGTACTTCTTTAACTGTGAACGGTGAAGCCGCAACTTCATCAACAGATATTGCTAAACTCGACAATACTGCTATTTATGCCGGTGATGTTATCGAAATAAGTGGTAAAGACAAAGAAGGAAACAGAATCTCAACCACCTTTACATATGGTTTTGACGGAACAAAAATTGATGATCTGATCAATGTGGTTAATGATTTGTTCAAAAGTGAAGACCAGGAAAGTGGAGCTTCACTTATTATCGATGATAACGGTAAACTTAGACTGAGAGCAAACAGAGCCGGTGAAACAGATATATCTATCTTTATGAAATCAGCTAGCAACAATCATGAAGCTACAACCGAAACACATGTTTCAGAAACCGGATGGATTGCTGAAGCAGGAGCTAATTCTGCAACCAGATTGAATGCAATTAATCAGATTACTACTCCTTACGTTAGCGGTGATACACTTGATATTACAGTAGGTGGAGAAACTCAGACATTTACTTTCAATACCGGTAACGAAACTATTTCTGATCTTGTAGATTGGATAAACAACGCATCTACATTTACTGCTGGTGGAGCAGGTGTGTCGGTTGAAATAAATTCAGACGGAGTTATTGTTAACAATGGAATAAATGGTGACATTGCTGTAGTTAATGGTGCGGCTAATACAGGTAGCGGATTGGATGGAAATCCTCCACGCTATACTATTCAATTGGGAAGTGCTTCATTGGGGACACAACTCAATAATATAATGAGTACAGAACGTGGGAAAGTGATTACAGATTATGCTGCAGGAGATACCCTGCGAATAACCGGAACTAATCCGGATGGTTCAGAAATAAGTACAGAATTTACATTTGAAGATGGAACAGAAACAGTTGAGGATTTGTTGGCCCTAATCAACAGAACTTATACTGGTGTTACTGCAACAATCAATACTGAAGGCAATATCATTCTTACAGATAACTCCACTGGAGATAGCAGAACCAGCATTAGTATTACTAATGGTCCACTCAATTCAACCGGGACAGGACTTGATCTTACTTTTTCAACTGAGGTTTTCTCGTCTGATGAGGTATTCAGAAGAGCAGCCGGAACAAATGCAGTTGATCATGATGAGATTAACTCTTTAAGTCAAATAACTACAGATTACATCAATAATGATTTACTCGTAGTAACAATTAACGGTGAGACTCACAATTTTGTTTATGGAGTTCAGAATGATGGAACTTCCCTGGGTGATCTTGTTGATTGGATTAACTCCGGTGTATTTAGCGGGGCTGCCAGTTCTGTAGTTGCTGGGATGGATTCGAACGGAAGTATTGTAGATATTGGAGCTGGTTCCTATGCAATTGATATCGCAGAAGGTACTAACAATGCGGGTGCAGGAATGGCTAATCCTGTTCCTGGAACACCTGTTCAATACACAATCCTTAACGAAGGTGGTGCTCATGCCACTACAAACATTAATG
>JAQVBK010000125.1 GCA_028690365.1 Candidatus Cloacimonadota bacterium | reverse complement strand
GCCCTGATAGTTTTAATTTTGGAAGCAGTGTTTTTTCTATCAGAGAAAAAATCGGTGCTGCTTTGGCAGATATGGACAACGACACTTTTGATGCAGTAATTCCGGTTCCAGATTCTTCAAATTTCATCGCATTGGGTTATGCCAAAAGGAAAAAAATACCGTTTGAGATGGGATTAATTAGAAATCACTATGTCGGCAGAACATTTATTAAACCTGAACAAACCATAAGAGATGAGAGCGTAAAACAGAAATTCAATACCCTTCCCAACTTCTTCAGAGGTAAAAAAATCGTTCTGGTAGATGATTCAATTGTCAGGGGTACAACTATTAGAAAAATTGTAGGCTTGATTAAGCAGGCGGGAGCAGCAGAAGTTCATCTTCGCATAGGTTCACCTTCTGTCAAATTCTCCTGTTTCTACGGAATCGATACTCCAACCAGTGAAGAACTCATTGCAAACAAAATGACTGTTGAAGAAATAAAGAACTATGTTGAAGCAGATTCACTGAAATATCTTACAATTGAGGGATTGGAAACCACTGTTGATGATCCTCAGAACTACTGCAATGCCTGTTTCACAGGGAACTACCCTTTGGAGTCATGATATGAAAAGTATGGAAGCCGTAAAAATCTTCTCAAATTTCAGAAACAAGAGAATACTTATTATTGGCGATGTAATGCTGGATCATTATCTGTGGGGAAAAGTAGACAGAATATCTCCGGAAGCTCCGGTTCCGGTTGTTCAGGTCACAAAGGAAGAATACAGACTAGGTGGAGCAGCAAATGTAGCCAATAATATTTCAGCACTGGGAGCAATTCCTTTGTTGTGTAGTGTATGCGGTAAAGACATTTTCGCTGACAAACTGTACGGTCTTCTCAAAGATAAAAAAATATCCACTGATTACTTAATTGCTGATCCTGACAGACCTACAATTGTTAAGAGCAGAATCATCTCGCATCAACAACAAATCGTAAGAGTGGATTATGAAATAGACTCTTATATTCAAAAGCAGATAGAAGATAGTTTTGTCGAACAAATTACTAATTTGGCAGATACAGCCGATGCAATAATTATCGAAGACTACAACAAAGGACTACTCTCTGAAGAAATCATCAGAAAAGCAATTCAACTTTCTCAGAAGAATGGTATTCCTATAACAGTTGATCCTAAGTTTAAGAATTTCTTTGCCTATGAAGGGTGTACAGTATTCAAACCGAACTTTATAGAATTACAAAAAAATCTGGGAATTGTCATAGAGAAAGAAGAGGATTTCATAACTGCCGGGAAGAATCTGAGGAAACGTCTGAGTGCAGATTTTATAATAATTACCCGTGGCGAACAGGGTCTAACAATTTTCTCTGAAAATGAAGAAATTGTTAATCTTCCAACTTTTGCTCGAGAAGTCTTTGATGTTTCAGGTGCTGGTGATACAGTTATAAGCGTTTTAACTCTTTCTTTGATTGCCGGCTGTGAAATTGTTACCGCAGCAACACTTGCCAATCATGCTGCCGGAGTAGTCTGTGGTAAAATGGGGATTAACACAGTTACGGAAAACGAAATCATCGAATCGATTAAATTCCATAAATGAAAAAGGGGAGAAATACTCCCCCTTTCTTATCTTTTTATTCCTATAGTGAGAAATACGGCTTCATTCGTTTTATCTTCAAAAGTTGCCGTATATGAGAAATTCAGTTTAACCTCATTTTTATAGGTATGGAACATCAGAATTCCGCTGTTAACTGTCAAACCTAATCCTTCCTCGATCTTTCTATCATCATAATTTGATTCTGTTATTATCCAGTGTATACCAATTGCACCACCAAAGTATGGACAAAAATCCGTTTTGGTAAACAAGTGATTTGCATAGATATCCATGGCAAATCCGTTTCTGTACGCAAAATTAGTTCCGTATTCAAATTTATCTGTCTGAGAGCCAAGTTCCATTGCAATAGTAAACAATTTTGATCTGCTGGTATTGTTATAACCTGTATTCGGGAAAAGGTATCCCCATGTAATCCCTCTACAATTAAACAGACCTCTTTTTTTGAATGATTTCTCTTCTGAAATTGTCACTGTGTTAATATCTGCTGTTTGATCGAATTTCTGATTGCTGCTGACTGATTTAGCAATTCGCTTCACAACCACATCCATATCTTCAATTGTATCTACCGTTGTATTATCTTTAACAACAATCTTTTCTTCTGCTACGTTGATAAGTGAATAATCAAAAATTATTTTTTCTCCAAGTTTAATTATCCTGCTAATCAGAGCATAATCACAATTAATTGAGTCAGCTACAGCTATCGCACATTCAAAAGTATCACATGACGCTTCAGGCAAAACCTTCATTACCTCTTTCATAGAAGCAGCTGAAAAATTCCCTTCAGCGGTAATTTCCTGAATCAACAAATACCAGATTCCCTCATTCGTCTGTTCATCTAACATCGAATTGGAAACAGGCAAAACTGCAATCCTTTCACTAGCAAGCAAAAGAACCCACGTAAAAACAAAAAAAAGCAATAGAAATACTGTTCTTCTCAACATTAGACCTCCTTTTTGGTAGATTACAAATTTCTTACTATACTAAACTAAAACTTTTCATATCTAAAAAAAGGTAAATTGCAAGATTCAAGAAACCAAATAGTAACATATAACTATTTGCCCTGAAATTTGTGATGATCCCCTTCGTTTGTAAAGGGACAGAAACATTTGTTATCTCATCAGTAACACTCTCCAAAGCTAATTTGATTCTGCTTTTGAACTCGCTGATGAAACTCTTTTTGTCAGTTTCCGCAGTTATTCCGCTGAAACATTTGATAAAATGGAATACTGAACTGAAATAGAGAACCAGATTCATGTACCATCTATACTTTATCAACCTTCCGGAATCATTGATGAAACTTTCTCTGTTTGTTGAGGTAACAAGGTAGACTGAGAGCAGAATCAACAACGCTATTCTTAAACACAACAAAAGTTGAGTATATAAACCGTTCGTGAATAACAATGAGAGCAATACAATTCCAATAAAGAAGGGGATAATTTTTAACAGTGTTCTTAACCACAGATAGAGGATTTTTACATCAGGCAGAAAGTAAACAACATTGATCAAAAAAAGAATCATCTGATAAAAGGGAGTAGAAATCGAAACAATCACAGAAACAAGTATAACAAAAGATAGTTTGAGAAAAAAGTTCTGTTCTGACAGCATACTATTTAATTAAAGTTATGGTTCTAAAGGTAAAATTTGCAAATCATCATCAGCATTCTCAACTTCTGAATCTTCCAATTCTTCACCCACTGCTTCATCGTTTTCAGATTCTTCAGGCTCAAGCCCGACTTCTTTTTCCAATTCTTCCTGTTCTTTTAGAAGCTGCTTTTGTTCTAATGCCGCTACTGCCGGAAGACGATCAATTTTAATAAATTTACCGTCTTTATAAAATTTCAGAATGTGTTTGCTATAATCGCTTTTTCTGTCTTTTTCCAAAAGCTCTTCAAAATATACTTTTGCGGAAGTAGTGTCGGCAAGATTAAAGTAATAAATGTATCCCAAAGCATAAGTAATTTTATCATTGAGGTTTTCATAATCTTCTGCCTGGATTTCCCTTAATAACTCCACGGACTGTTCCGGAGATTCTTCGCTGACCTTAATTGCTTCACTATATTCTTCCATCAAAGAATGCAGTTCTCTGTTTAGAATAGAGACATCTTCTCCGGCAAGGAAACGTTCAGCCAGATTAGTATATTTATTATTGGGACAATTTTCTTTTAAATCGTTCAGAACTTGCTGAATTCTCAGTGTATCTTTGTAAACGGTATGTAATACCCATATTTTCACAAATTTAGAGAAGGGAATAAATTCTGTTCTATATTTCTCTGCATCAGACTCCAGCAAAACTAATTTGCTTGAGACAGAATCAATCTTTGCTTCATAATCGGTTTTTGATTCAGGTTTATCAAGTTCTGTAATAACCGTATCTGCAATAGTTTCTTCATTTTCTGAGATTGCAAAGAGAGTATCTGAATCGGTGTTTTCTATTATAGACTCAGGTTCGGAATCAGGGAGATTTTCAACTTTCTCTAATAAAAACTCATGTGTTTTCTGAAGAGAATCAATCATAGTTAAAATACGCTCATACTGAGTAGAAATCCCGTCATATACTTTTAAAGTTGAATCAGGCATATCAAGAACATCAAGATAGTATTCAGCTAGTTTAAATTGTTCGTCCACCAACTCATCAGCAGAAATTTCACGACTTTTATCTTTGAATTGGAGTATTTGACTAGCCACAGAACTTTTCAGAACTGATTTCTCAACAAATTTAGAATCTTTGTATTCAGTTTTGACTCTGTTATAGAATTCTATTGCTTTGCTGTAATCTGCAATTATTGAGAAATACAAATCAGCCAAGTAATAACACGCTTCAGAAACAAAAGGCTTATTGGTTTTATAGTCCTCGATAATCTGTAGGAATTTCTCTTCGGCTTGTTCAAGTTTATCATCAATAATTAAAGTACGTGCTTCCAATAAATCTATCCATGGTAATTTGCCATCTCTGTATTCTTTCTTACTCAACCATTTGATATTTTTTGAAGCATCTTTGGAATTTTTAAGATTTATATAATTGTCTGCCAAAAAATATCTGGAATCATATTTCAGGCTTCTTTCAACTTTGGAATTTAAAAGTTCAATAAAAACCTCATTGGATTGCGCCCATTTCTCCTGATCGAAAAGCACCTGACCAAGTAAAAAGAAGGATTCAGGGTATTCTTCTGATTTAGGGTAATTCTCGATGATCTGGTCAAGGTAGGAAATTGCTTTGTTGTAATCTTTATCCCGAAGAGAAAAATCAGCCAATTTGTACAAACTGCGTGAAAAGTAACTGCTATAACCCTGTTTCAGCATAAAATCCTGCAAAATTCTATACGCTTCATTTTTCTGATTCAGTAAGTAATAACTATCAGCCCGATAGAATTCTGCTTCCGGAATAAATTCACTTTCCGGATAAAATGTTTTCAAATCATCAAATTTTTCAATAGCCTGGTAATAATTCATTTGCTTGTAAAAGAATGCTTTACCTAATAAAAAGAGTGCATCATCGTTATATTTACTCTTCGGATAATCGCTAAGTACAACTCCACAACGTTTAATACACTCATTGTATTTCTGAATAGCTTGAGAAGTTGGTTTACCATTTGTTCCAAGTGCAGTTTGATTGGCTTCATCAAAATATTTCTTCGCATTGAAGAACGTATTATAGTAAGCAGTACAGGCTGCAAGTGAAACAATCACCAAAGCTATTGACGTTCTAAGAAAACGCATCTATTTTTTACTCCAGGGTCAATTCTTCAGTTAGCAGATTTTTTACTTCATCTGATTCTACAAGTGTTTTCATATTTTCAAGTAATGGATACATCACAACATCGGAATCGAAATGAGGAACTATATTTCTTACAATTTTCTTTATTTTTTCGATTGAAGCAGATGATTTTATTTCTCTTTCATCCAGAGCCTGAGCTGCCGCCATCAGTTCTATTGCTAATACATAGGTTGTATTGTTTACTATATTCCTTGCTTTTACTGCTCCAATTGTTCCCATACTTACATGATCTTCCTGATTGGCAGAGGTTGGAATAGAGTCAACTGAGGCTGGATGAGCAAGAACTTTATTCTCAGACACCAGAGAAGCTGCGGTAAGCTGAGCTATCATAAAACCGGAATGCAACCCCGGCTTCGGAGCAAGAAATGGCTTGAGGTTTCTGTTAAGAGAAGGATTAAACATTTGTTCCATTCTTCTTTCCGAAATATTTGCCAGTTCCGAAACTGTGAATCCAAGAATATCGCAGGCAAAGGCTATCGGTTCCCCATGAAAATTTCCACCAGATATAACTTTTCTCTCATCAGGAAAAATCAACGGATTGTCTGTAGCTGAATTAAACTCAATAGTAATAGACTTCCTGACAAAAGCAAGTGAATCTCTTACTGCACCATGTACCTGAGAAGTACATCTCAAGCTATAGGCATCCTGTACATTTTCACAATCAATATGTGAATCCCTGAGTGGACTGTTTTGTAAAAGTTTAGATATATTTGCTGAAGATTTAAGCTGACCTTCGTGAGGTCGCAACTCATGAATAAGTTTGTCGAAAGCGTTTGGTGTTGCCAAAAGAGCATCGATAGTAGCAGCAGCAGTAATGTCTGCCAATCTGGTCAGATGTTCAGCCCGCAGAAGTGCCATTGCTCCTACTGCAGTCATAACCTGCGTTCCGTTGTTAAGAGCCAGACCTTCTTTTGCCGCCAGTTTCACCGGAATAATACCTGCTTTTTCCATAGCTTTGCTACCATCCAGCCGTTCTCCCTGATAAAATGCTTCACCCATTCCCAAAAGAACTAATGCCAAATGAGACAATGGAGCTAAATCACCGCTTGCACCTACAGAGCCTTTTTCGGGAATAACAGGATGTACTTCCTTATTCAACATCTCAATCAAAGTTTCAAGAGTTGAAAGCCGAATTCCGGAGTGACCTTTTGCCAATACATTTATCCTCAACAACATAATTCCTCTGATTTCTGGTATTGAAAAAGATGGTCCTACTCCGGTCGCATGACTGATTATCAGGTTCTCCTGCAGTTCTGCAATTTCATGCTGAGGAATTCTTATTGTGCTGAATTTACCAAAACCGGTAGTCAATCCGTAAACTACCTCATCTTTGGCAATAATTTCGTCTATAAATTCACGGCATTTAATAATTTGCTTTTTTGCCGTTTCAGAAAGTTTTATTTTTTTGTTATAAACTGTAATCTCTTCGAATTGTTCTAGTGTAAGAGAGTTGCCATCAATGTAGATATATTCGTTGTTATTTTTCATTTTTTTTCTCCACGTATTTATGTTTGCAGGTCTTATCATAAAACACAAATTTTCTGTCAACCTCAAATCAAGATTGGAATCGACAGAAATATATATTTAAGACATAGCGGTAATTCTTTTTGTAAACCAGAAACTACAACCCACAGGAAAACATGAAGTATGGTTTCATTTTAGTATTGAATGACATCTTCATATCTAGTTTTTTTGTTCTGTAAGATATTCTGGCAGCATTGATTGCACTTAAAATATGATTGGCAATAATTGTCCCGGTCATTGCTTTAGTAAGTTCAGAATAATCAGTGATGTTGTTTCTCAGTTTTCTGAATTGCCCCTGTCTTGTATCATCATCCCAATTCCAATATTGCTCTTCTCCATAAAGATTTTTTTCTAGAAATCTCTGTCTGGCTTCTTCATCTGAGATATTCTGAGCCTGCATCATGATATTTTCGTTATAGCCACCGGCTTCAAATCCTGAAGAGTTAAATTTTGTCATGTTATGATAAAAATCTTCCGTGTAATCTCCATCATTCAAGTGGGCAAATTTTGAGGCATGTTCCTCAGATTGAGTTCTTACCAAATCCCGTTCGTTGGAGAAATAAATCTTTATTGACCATAAAGCCACTTCAGTGGCAATAAAACCATAACCGGATTTATTACCAACTGATAATTCTCCCCAACCAGGAATAATTAATGATTTAAAAAGAGATTTTTTAACACTTATCTCTTTGCTGAACAAGAGTGACACAGACAAAAGTAAACTGATGACAATAATTGTTTTTCTCACATGACCTCTCTAAAATCTATATTCAAAATCTATTTTAAAACCGGGGTGATTCAGAGTAGGAGCAGCACTAAATGTGGTTCTATTAAGTTTGTTTTGTCTTTTTGCCGATAACGAGGCGTCTACAACACTGACAACTCTGTTAATGAGCATCGCTGCTAAGGAAAACTTTGCATATATCTCCAAATCCTGCTTATCGCGTCGGAGTTTGACAAACTTCTCTCTTTCCTTCTGATTATTCCAATTCCAACTGTGTTCTTCAGGAATCGTGTTCGCCAATAAATACTCAGAATAATCTTCAGGTGAATATTCGTAGATCAAAAATACATTTCTGGCAATCATCTCCTGGTTTCTGTTGTATTCTTCACTGCTCTGAAACTTCTGGGCAAGATTATAAATGCTATCGCTGCTTCCTTTTGTCAGACCGGCATTTTCATAAGCATAGAATTCATAATTACTGATTGCAGTGTTTTTTTCATGGTTAAATTTCAACAATGAAAAAATCAGCAAAGCTTCCGTAGAAAGAAAGAATGCAGCTTTTTTGTTATTATCTGCATACAACTGACCCATTCCAGGTAGAACTGCTGAAGACAAGGCAGCAATTCCAACACTTAACTCTTTGGCAAGAAGACTTCCCATAAAGAATGCTAATAACGCAACTGTGATTATTCTCTTTTTCATGTTTATTCCTAAAAATTCTTTGATATAAACAGTACAGGAGTCAGATTATCATTTCTTACAACTGTGTTCACATTGATTTTTACCGGATTCGAAGAAATATAATGAGCATTATACTTTCTTGCTTCCCAAGCAGCATCTATTGGCGCTGCGATGTGATTAAGCATTAAGCCGAACAGCATCCATTTTGCAGTACGATAATGACTATTGGCATCATCACGCATTACGTTATATTCTGCACGAAGCGCACTGTATGGAGCATCACAATCCTCGCCATTAGCCGTTTGATTACCTATCCATTTGTCGTTAACGTCAAATTGCCATCCAAATGATCCATCAGCTCCCTTGTAAGTATTATACCAATCTTCCCAGCCAAAAATATATTTGTTGTACTTGCCGATATCCTCATAATAATGCTGAGTATCAGTTTCATCAAGGATAAAATGATCATCATAAAAATGTTGCCCGTGATTGTGGGCTGTTGTGATTAAATTATCCTGAGCTTCGATTTGTCTGTCTCGGCTATAGTGTTTATCGGCAAAAGGCTCAAATTTAGCAGTTACATCATCGCCTTTGGAGTTGAAAGCAATGTTAGCTGCTATAAAACCAATTTCAAAAATAGGGAAAAGATAGGTTTTAATTTTTGATTTACTAACATAAAACTGACCGGCACCGGGAACAACTCCCGATAGCACAGCCGCCAGAACAGCCGACTTCTTTTCATAATTTACTTTTATGATATCATCATTTTGAATTTGTGTGTTCTCGGCAGCAATCGATACACAAATGCAGATTAGGGTTAGAGGTATAATTATTTTTTTCATATTATCTCCTGATTAAAATTCTAAAGCTATTTTGTTACTGCAAATTTGAGCGGTCTCTCATTTCCACCACTCTTAAGCAATA
>JAQVBK010000124.1 GCA_028690365.1 Candidatus Cloacimonadota bacterium | reverse complement strand
TATCTGCTCATTCATATTTATAATTTCTTTTTGAATCTCAACATCCCTTGTTGTTTCCTTGGTAGTTTTTACCTGATATTCTCCGGTAATAACGAAAGTATTGAAATTGTGTATCCGGTTTGCAAAGCTTTCGTAAAGTGTTCGTAAATTTACATGAGAAAGTTGGTCAAAGGCTAAACTTGAGAGAAACTTTTCAGCACCATTGCATTTTTCATCAAACCATTCAGTATAGGTAAAAGAAGAGACAACCCTTTTTTCTTTTTCCACCTGATTTATTCTTTTGTCTGCTGTATTAAAACAGTACTGCTCATTGTGTTTTAGTAAAATGATAAGAGGATAAGGAATAGCAGACTGCAAAAGCTCACATACTTTTTTGAATTTTTCTCTGTTCTTCAGTTCTACCTTGATTAAGTGAATTTCATCGAACAGATATTCATTACTTTTATATTCAGTAATATTTGATGTGAGTGGTGAAATGGAAGCGACTACGATTATTTCCTGAATTACATCTTTGACTATTTTTTTCTGAAGTGCTTTTAAGTCAGCATTTTCCAGGATTGTCTTTTTTGTGATTTTCTGGTTAATCAGGCATCTTTGAGGAATGCTCAGGTTGTTCAGAATAAATACCTCTAAGTTCATCTTATATGTTCCACTGCCGTAATCATGGCTGACTTTTCATATCCGTATTTTTGGTGACACCCAAGACATTCCCATTTTGGATCGTCACCGCAAATAACGCACCCGCCTAAAACGATTTTCCCATCATCTATTTTCTTTTGCAGTTCATCATCCATTGCTGGCAATCCGTAAAAAATAAAAGCAACTTTTGAAGACCCGCAGATCTTACATTTTCTTGGTTTACGTTTAACAATAATTACGTCTTGTTCAATCATTTTTTTACCACCAAAAATGATATGACTTCAAAATCATTGAGGGAGTTTATAGCTCTATTCACCAGTGATGTTCCACCAGAACTAAACAAACTTGCTGTACCTCTTTCCTGTTTTATTCCAAGAATGTTTTCAACTGCATATTCCAACATCTCCACATAAGTAGACATATCACTTTCATTTTTTGTTTCTTTCTTAAATGCATCTACCAATTCGCTGTATACTTCACTATTTCCACTACAAAGTTTCTGGTAATAATCCAGTATTTGCTTATTCTGTGACAAGGAAAAGACCACATCACCATTATAATCAATATAAACTAAATAATATGGTTCTAAAGCGTTATAATTCAAATTCTTTCCTGTAGATGGTTTTCTCTGTTTGAGGCAGAAGATAACCCCTTCCGGAACATCGTCATCAGATAGCTTGGTAATAGCATGAATTGAAGCTGGAATTCTTTCAAGTTCCTTGCGATGCTCCTTCAGATAGTTCATTAATTCAATCTTGAAATCATTGTAGGTTAGGTCTGTTATCGATATTCCACCCTGGATATCTTCCAGATCTATTACGCTATGCTGTAATTGCTCCAGCTGTTTCCTTCTGTATTCCAGATCATTCATTTCCAGTTTAGATTCTATCACATTCTCTTCTCCGGTGGCGGAGATGTCCAGTAAAACCATTCTTCCGCTAACTCTTGCTTCCAGGTTGATATATTCATCAAGCTCCATGTTTGCCCAGAAGTTTACCAATTGGATTTGGTTGTTTCTGGAGCCTATCCTGTCAATTCGTCCGAATCTCTGAATAATCCTGACCGGATTCCAATGAATGTCGTAATTTACGAGAAAATCGCAGTCCTGAAGGTTCTGCCCCTCTGATATACAGTCTGTTGCAATCAGCAAATCTATCTCTTGTTCGTGATAATTATTCTTAAGGACCCTCTCTTTTGCAATCGGAGAAAAGTTAGTGAGGATATCATTATAATCTGACCTGACGCCTTTTAGATTTGTTTGAAGCTCTTTTGAACCGGTAACTACAGCTGAATAAATTCCCAGTTCATTTAACGCCCACCTTTCCAGATTTTCATACAGGTAAAAGGCGGTGTCTGCAAAAGCGGTGAATACAATAACTTTTTTGTTGTTCTGATTTATCGGTCTCTCTATTTTTGATTTAATAATTCCTTTCAGGTCTTTGAGTTTTGCATCCCTTTGAGGTGTTACCTGAGAAGATTCGAGATAGAGGCTTTCCAGTTTAAGTTTGTCTTCCAATAGATCTTGCTTCCATTTAATAGTGTCCATATCATCAATCAGCACTTTTACCTTTTTGCCAATCAGGTAATCTTCAATCTGCGGATCATCCAGGTCAACTTCTGAGATCGAGAAATCGTTTTCATTAAGTTCTGAGTGTTTTTCTAACTTCTCCAGTAAAAAATCGACTTGCCTCAGAAGCTTTCTCAGAGTAATGGCAAATGAATTTATCGAGCTTTCCATTCTTTTAAACATATTCACTCTCATGAGGTGAATAAGACTTTGTTCCCTATCCAGCTGAGTAAATACACTTCCCTTTTTTAATTTCAAATCGTATTTATCTCTGTATTCAGCCTGTTTGTCAATCCTAACGTATTTTATAGGGGAGTATGCAGAGAGATTTAACCTTCTTATCTCTCTGTTGATTACTTTCAATTCAGAAAATGAGTCTGTGAGGTCTATCTGGGATTTCACGTTTATCGGCTTGAGTCTTTCAGGAAACTTGCCTATCTTGGTAATATCGTAATACTTTTGAATGTGTTTTTTTGACCTGGCTATTGTGAGCAGGTCAAGAAGTCTGAAATATCGGGCATCGAGGGTTTCAAGCAGGGATTTCACATCTTTTTGATATCTCCTGTCCTTGAGCCACCGGCTAAATTGCGCTTGCGCCTGTCTCATAACAGATGAGATATTGTCAATTCCCTGCTCTGAGAAAGCAGTGTCATTCCCTTCAGTTATAAAGGCAACCTGGTTTTTCAGATCGTTCATCCTGTTATTGACGGGGGTAGCGGAAAGCATCAGTATTTTTGTCCTGACACCTGATTTGATGATGTCATTCATTAATCGGCTGTAGCGGGTTTCATTGGTTTCTGATGAGTTTGAGTAACCGTTTCTGAAATTATGAGACTCGTCTATGACCACTAAGTCGTAGTTACTCCAGTTCAAATTCTCTAAATTTATCTCTCCGGAGAAGCCTTTGTCTCTTGTTAAATCTGTGTGATTTAGCACATCAAAGTTAAATCTGTCTTTTAGTAATGAATTCCTTGTGTCGTTCATAGTGTAGATGGTCCAATTCTCTCTCAGTTTTTTGGGACATAGAATAAGAACACGATCATTCCTTAGTTCATAGTACTTTATAATAGCCAGAGCTTCAAAGGTCTTACCTAGCCCGACACTGTCAGCTATTATACAACCGTTATACTTTTCTATTTTATCAATTGCTCCCAGCACTCGATCTTTTTGGAAATTATAAAGCTTGTTCCATATAACTGAGTCCTTGAATCCTGTTCTTGTTTTTATTATTTTCTCTTCACCCAGGTCGTCCAGGTTGTTACTGAAAATGTTAAATAATGTAAAAAAATATAGTCTCTGTGGTGAATAGTCACGATATCCCATTTCTATATGTTTCATGAGCTCAGATTTTATGTCAGTGGTATAGTCTGCATCATTCCAGAATTGCTCAAAGTACTCTCTGTATTGTTCAATTATAAGTGGTTCTGTTGAAAGCTGATTCATAGTGAAAGCAGCGGAAGGGGTGTATCCAAGACCTGCCAGAGAGAAATTTGAGGTTGGGGTAGTAATGACCATGGATTTTGTAGGTGACTCTATCAAAATGAATTTTACGCCTATTGTCCCTTTTTCCCTGGAAGATTTTGCTGCAATTTTGGACTTCAATAAATCATTGCAGATACGTGAGGACGCCCGGATCATTAAGCTATTTGAATTACCAATTTCTGATGAGTCTCCTAAAAACTTTGGATTAGATATATCGTTTTGATGAAATCTGTTTGGCGGGACAGCAGGGTTGAGAGGGTTGGAAGTAAGCATAATACGAACTGTCAAAGCCTGTGAGAATTGTTCAAACAGGTATGTGAGGGAATATATTGTGAAGTAATCAGTAACAATATGTATTTTTGAATCCTCATTAATACTGGCTTTTAGCAAATCTCCAAGTAGTTCACCCTGCTTGTTGGTTATGATTTTTTGCATTGTCTCTCTCTCTACCGTCTTTTTATTATCTATAATACTATCTGACAAATTTTTGCAAAAGATAATTGTGTCAACAAAACAAACACGATTATACATGTGAGAAGTGAGAGTAAAGCATCTGCCAGTGACGTCTTTTCCCAGCGTACATGACATGATGTGTCTAAACTAGTTAAAATACATAGAGCAGCCAGGCGTTGCTCTATGTATATTTCTCATTCCTCAGCCTTTGTCTTTTTCTTCTCTGCTTTTGGGCTTTGCTGTACTCTTACGTCTGACCGGTTTTTCTTTGCGGATTTCTTCCTGCTCTTTCTCGTAATCTGCAATTACCTGTTCACAGAGTTTCAGAATACGCTCACAACTAACATGCTTGCCATCCCAAGTACCGGGGTAGTTTGTATTGACAAATGCACTTTCATTTGATTTTTTCTATCTCTGATTTAATTATTATATTTTCTCAAAAGTTTACAAAAACACATATATTCAAAGGAGAAAACATGCCGATAGATATTGAGAGATTTATACAGAAGAAAGCAAATACACGAGCATATAGTGGTATTTCGGTTGAAGACGCTATTAGGACAATAGAAGATATTTCCCAACATTTAAGAGAAAAAACAAAAAGTAGTAATATGAAAATGTTTGATAGATTTCTGTTAGATTCTGATCATACAGGTCCGTGTAGGTCTAAAAATAGGATTGCTGGTTGTAGTTCATGCGGATGAATTGGTTACAATACTATTTTCTAGAACACGTCCTATTTTCATAAAATATAAACAGGAGACAACCCGTCGCAGAGATAGTGGGAGGACAATAAGTACTCAATTAGATAAAAGGAAATTGAGAAATGCCCAAATTACAGATGATACGGAGAGATACATTTTAGATTGTCATTTTTATGCTTTTATCCCAAAGGGGGATATTGACCCCAGGATTATTGCCCTGACTAAACTGACTCTTTTGCATTCATTTAGGAGTAAATTCGGTCAGATCGCTGAGGGACAAAGTCATTACGATATTTTGGAAAGATATAGTAACCAATGATTGTGTATACATCTCTTTTTTTGGTCTTGCAGTATAAATAGAGATTATTTTAAGATTCAGGGTAGTGAAATAGTGAAGTTTTTTTAATTTTCACGAATCACTTTTTTCTCATTAAAAAAATAGACGAAAAAAACGTTCTTAATCATTTTTCCCCAACCAAGGGGAAAAAATTGTGAAAAGAAAAGAAAGTGCAAATGTTGTTTTCTTAAAAAACTACCCTTTTTCCCTGTTTTTATAGTTTTTCTTTTTTATGCTTATAGTTTTTATATATTTTCTATTTTTTATCACTAAATTTTATCAGTATTCTACTGTTACTCTTCCTTTCATTATGTTCATAATTTTTATAAGCTGCGTAAATCTGAAGCCATTTTGTGAACTTGTGCGAAGAAACAGTAAACTTTAACTTCATATTTTCTTTTAAGAATAATTCAAACAATTCACTCTTGTTATATTCAATATTTTTTTCAATGTTTTTTTCTGCAAAGAATACGAATTCGCTACAAGTTGATGCAACCAATGGCGTAACGTTTTCTGCTGTTTTCACTTTTATTACTCCGCTTTCATGATAAATTCTGGAGCATTCCAACATACAATTGTAAAACTTTGTCCATTCACTTTCGTCCCAAGAGATGAAAAAATCTCTGCCAGAATCATGGTAAGGAGTATAACTTGCATCATAATAATGACTTAATAATATCTCTATTTTTCTTCTTTCTGTAGAATCGCCTGTTGAGTTTACTACCCTATTGCTGGTAATCAAAAATTTTGGAGAATCTTCAAAATTGATATTTATTGGATTACGATTTTTCCTTTCTATTAGCAGATCGCCGGTGATGCTAGGGAACATAGCCTCAAAATCAAAGTTTCTGCGGATATCGTCCAGCAGCACTATTTCATCGCCATCCTGAACAGACTGGAATATGAACTGGCTATCAGTTCTCAACTGTTTTCCATCTAACCGTCTCACTTTTCTGACTTTAGATAGGGCTAAACCGATTAGAGATTTTCCTGTGCCACCTGTACTGTCAAAATCAAGGCTATCAAGGTTGATTTCATCCATGATTATCACTGCTTTTGCATTGGATGGTTTTTTGAATCTGTTGAGCAGATAACCAATTGCTCCCATTAGCCTTTTTATTCTTTTCTTCTGCAAAACCCAAGTTCTTTCTTTTCTTACACAACAGACATTTTCCAGAAAAAACTGGAAATCACCATCATTATCAACAATTTCAATATCATGTTCGATAATCTGATCTGAAAATATGTCTGCATTAAGATCTGCGTAGTCTTTTATCTCTATACCTTTCTCTTTCGACACCAGAACCCATTTGTTCCTAAAAAAGAAGCAAGATGTGAATTCCGTATCTTTTTTTAGATTACCAGAATAGATAGGAAGGTAGTCAAGATACTCAGAAGTAAACAAACTCTTTGTTGATCTGAATATTTTCTCGATCAACAATCTTTTAACATTATCTTCTTCTTTTATATCATTTTTTATATACTCGATAACTATGTTTTTAATTTGTTTAACTTCTATTCTTTCTAGAATCCTGTCGGTCTTTAGTATAAATTCATTGCCATACTTGAAAATCCCCATTGCAGGCAATAAAGTCATTATCAGTGCAGAATTCTTCAGATTTATTCCGGTTAACACACCGTTCTCATCAAGTGATTTTTCATAGAAATCGAAATTTCTATAACCGTACTTGTAAGCAATGTAGTACAAAGTAGAAAGATTAATTTTGTCATTGTCCAGAGAATCGTGGCTTCTGCAGGCATCATCAAAAAATTTTGCAGCAAAAGCTTCAGAATCTTGATAATTCGGGTTGTTAGCAGTCAATTGAACAAATAGTCTTTTCCCATCCGCAACATTGCATAATGAAAAGCAAATCTTCAGCCATTCATCATAATTGTTTATCTTGTCGGTAAGAAATTTTACTATTTTTTCTGTGTCAGAACTACTTTCATTTTTATCTTCATTGTCTGGAGTAGTATGACATAAACTTCTTTCAAGCCCTTTTTTTGCCTGTTGGTAATTATAGGTGTTTATTTTTTTACAATCAGGATTATAAATTAACTGAGAATCATAGCTTACATAGGAAGCTCTCAAAGGATCAGAGCAAGCTGAGTCGTGCTGCAAACCATATCTTTCATCTTTAATAGTAGCTACTTGCTGATATATTTTTTTATAATCTTCAATTGTGGTTACTTTTTCCTTCAGCCGATACAATACTCTTAAGCCCTTACCAGAAGGAGTGATGTAACATAGGAACGTTTCATCATCTTTTTCTATTTGGGCTTTTTTTTCTTCAATTTTTTCAACATTGTCATAATCAAATACCAATGTATCCGCTGATTCAAAAAAATCTTTTTTTCTTACTAATTTATGATCATTATCAACTTTTACTTTATTAAAAACATGGCATGGAAGACTCTTTTTTAATTCTTTAGCCTCTTCGCCGCCCTGTCTTATTATTTCAATTACTTTTTTTATCTTTGTATTCAAACCCTTTTTTATATCTTCTACAAAAGCAGAAAAATCATACTCTCTGAGTATATTTGTATTTACATTTTTTAAAATGTACATTTTTAATTCCTTTCGGGAATTTAAGGGTAATTTTTTGCACTTCTTTTCCTTTCACTTCTATAAGCTTTTAAAAGAACCTGAACCACAAAATATAAACAGCAAAATCTGTCAAATTATTTTTTATAATCTAAAAAATAATTTTCCTGTATGGCCTTATTAGACCATACAGGAATTCTTTCTCTTTTACTTTCTGCCCTCTTACTTAAAACACTTCTTCGTCACTCTTTACGATTCTTCTTGGCTTCTTCTTCTCCTTACCGCTTTCTTTAAACTCGCTATACTCCTGGTACTCAATAGAGTCCTTTATCTTTTTTACAATGAATGATTTGAGAGTGCTTTCTTCAGAGTCATCTTCAATTTCACTAATCAGTTCTTCCACCGGACGGGAATACATTGGATTAAGTTCCTCTTCGGTGTAATCAGCCCTTCCCTCGTTACTTTTAATTGTTAACAGAAAATGCTCTTCATTGGTTGTTTCGTATGTAATAACTATCCCTATCAGATCATCCAGTTCAAGTGTGTCTTCATCCGGATATTCTCCTAATAGAACCTTCAGACATTGTGTGAAATCCTTTCCAGGAACACTCATTGGCTTGTAGAGTCTGACATTTGTTAATTCATCGTCAGCATCAATCGTTGTTACCTCCAGCCAAACGGATTGGTAGATGTTCCCACTTTGGGACCTGTATGTTCCGGCATGTACAACACCGGTGATTACACCTCTTTTTTCTTTTTTAATTTTGATTCTCATTTTTAACCTCTGGTTTTGGTTTTTTTACTTCTTCCAATCCGAGTAGTAGAACTTCTGCGCACAACACCTGCAGAGTTTTCTTTTGCTTGAATCCTACAGTTTTTAGGTTATCGATCAGTTTTACAGGTAACAACACGGTGAGTTTCTTCAGGTTTGCTGCTTTCTTTTCAGTCTTTAGACTTTTTTGTTTTGCTTGATCCATGCGACCTCCTACAATTTTATTTATTATTTTGTTCGTAATTTTTTCGGTTTTCTGAAAAGTGGGGAGTTTGAAAGTTCTGATTGCAGAATTTTTGGGGCTGAACTCATTCTTCTTTGCTTTTCAAAGCTCTGATTAACCAGACAGAGGAAAAAAAATACGGTATTTCGAATTATTTTATTGTTCGTATTTTTTTCGGTTTTCTGAAAAAGTGGAGAGCTGGAATTTCTGTAGAAAGCATGACTATTTAGTAGATATACAATAGTGTTATACTACAATTTAAGAGGATGAAATATTTTGATGAAAAAACAGGATTTGATTACCGAACGAAAACCGAACGCAAAATTTTCTTTATATGGTTTAATATATTGCTATTGTTAAAGATAGTAATTTAGAGACCGTTTTCTCTTAATCAGCGGGTCTGGGGTTCGAGCCCCCACGGGAGTACCATTTTTTTTGTCTAAAAAAGCTATTCTAATTCCAACGAAAACCGCCGGAATTGTTCACATAGACAATTCCCTGGGCAATCTG
>JAQVBK010000123.1 GCA_028690365.1 Candidatus Cloacimonadota bacterium | reverse complement strand
CTATCTATTCCTTTTGAATAACCTGCTAATGTATATTCCTGCATGATAACCTACCTGATTTATTTAGATGTTTTAAGTTTACTGAGTTTTTGCTTAACTACAGGGACATATTTGCTCTTTGGAAAATCTTTAATCAATTTTTCCCAGTATGCTCTTGCCCTCTCAGGTTGTTCAAGTTTTATGTATGTGTTACCTATCATAACCAAAGCATCAGGGATCTTTACTTCATTTCTGTCAATGATCTCCAGGAATTGTCTTCTTGCTAACTCAAAATTGCCTTTGCCATAATTACATTCAGCAATAAAGTATTCAGAATGTCTTGCCCAGATATCGTCATTATTGGCTTTGTAATCTTCGAAAAGTGTTAGAGCTGTATTAAATTCTTGTTTTCTGAAAAGTTCAAGAGCTTCAATATATTTCTGAGGTCTACCTATAGATGGATCATCTTCATTGAAATCACGATAATCTTTATCTGATTCTGCAACAATGCTATTGCTCTCAGTCTCTGTGTATTCTGTTTCAACAGGTTTCTTTTCTTCTGGAACGTAGACTATTCCTTCTCTGCTCAGATCAATTCTTTTTGTTTCGATTGCATCGGGGAGATCGTAACTTATAGTGAAATCCCAAGCAGTATAGCCCTCAACTTCAGTTTTGACCACATTACCGATACGACCACTGGGGAAAAGACTGGAAAACTTAAGAATATGTCTCCTCTGAGTTGTAGTAGCGTTCAATTCAATTTTTTCGTTATCAGTAACAATAGATCTAGCCCAGGTTAACGGATGTTTGGAAAAACTATCCGAAAAGACTTCATAAATAAAGTGATTCTGATTTCTATCTGCCACCAAAACTTGTGAACGCTGGATACTTGTTTTGAGTTCAGTTATCTTTTGTTCCATGCTGTTGATAGAATCTATGATGGTTTGATTTATTGATATCTGCGATTTAATATTTGTGTTGTTAGCTTTTAATTTTGTGATTTTATTTTGTTCCTGGAAGTGAAGATACATTCCAAAAAGCGTAGTTACCAAAACCAGACCTAAAACAATGAATCCTGGAATACTGATTGAAAAGATATTCTGTTGATCGAGTAATTGCTTAGGTATGAAATTTACAGGATAAAGTAATGGACTCTTAATGTTTTTCTGAGTAGCAGCCAACATAATTGGAATGATGAATTCAGTTAAATCGTTACTACTGAAAGATTCCAGATACTCCTCATCGTTAAACACGTTTTTGGGCAATAATAATTCCACATTTGCATCCAATTCTCTTTCTTTAATGAACTGAATGATGTCAGAATTAATATTTTCTCCTGCCAGGAAGATGTTGTCAAGACTTGGTATTTCCAGGTGTGATCTTTCCAACATAAATCTGGAATAGATTGTCTTGATTATATCGTCAGCGTCGAAGCCTTCGTTAATAATTGGTAATTCCATCAGGAAATCAGGACCTTTCATCAAAGTAATTCTGGAATGGTCTAAACCTATATAAATAATGGCGGAAACCTGATCTTCTCCCAAGTCATAATTGTATCTAAGAGTATTCATCAATACAATTTCATTAGGTTGAATCAGTTTGTAAGTAAATTTCTTTTTAAGAACGTTATTACTTACCATCATAAGGTTTTCCAACAGTTCCATTCTTCCTTCATGACCGATAGCCGTCACGCTTGATTCGTCTGTTCCTTCGATAAAAGAAAAAGTCGCCATAGAAGAGCTACCTTTCTCGTAGAACTCTTTAGAAATCTTTGCCATCAGCTTCTTTCTGTCAGATTTGGGTGGTTTTTCGAATTTCTTGTAAGTAACATTCGACAAATCCAGATTTATAGCCAATGAACCGGACGTGAACCCTAGTTCTCTTGCTAATTCACTCAGCACAGATAAGACAGATTCAGGTTCTGAACTCTTTTTTGTAGTAGGAGCAATCATTTCAAATTCGGAAGTAGGATTGTTTTCTTCCAATCCAAAGTCATTCGAGGAAGTAGCGGAATCTCCGAAAGAAAAATTGTCCATTAAATCCTGATCAAAGCCTTCAAAACCACTTGCCTGATCTGATTTAACGGGTAAATTCTTTTTTACAAGTTTCAGCAATTTCAAGTCTTCTTGTTCTTGTGCTAAAACAGCAACTTTGATTCCGAAGCCATCCTGGAATATACCAAAATAGATTTTGCTTTTTTCCATTAAATATTTACCCTCTTGTTGTAATAGTCAATTAATTCAATAATTCTCTTTTTGTTATTGGAAAACGAAATTGCGGTTTCTTTTGTAATTTTTCTATTAACAAATAACCTCATAAGGTCTTGTTCCAATGTTATCATTCCAAATTCTTTTCCTTCGTTTATCATTTGATAAATTTCTGAAATATTGTTGTTCATTATTGCAGCAGAGACTGATGGGGTTACGCTTAGTATTTCTTTAGCCATCATTAATCTCCCTTTTACATCAGGAACGAGTTTTTGTGAAACTACCACACTGAGTACATCTGCTAGCCTCATTCTAACTCTTTCTTGTTCATTGGAGGGACATTCAGCAACAATTCTGTGTACGCTTTCAATGGCAGAACCAGTATGAAGAGTGGAAAATACTTTGTGACCGCTATCGGTGATTTCCAATGCTGTCATAATGGTTTCTGGGTCTCTCATCTCACCAATTATAATGATATCGGGATCTTGACGAAGTGCTTCAATTGAGCCATCTTTAAATGAAATAGTATCTCGACCGACTTCTCTGTGCCTCACTATGCACTTCACTGATGAATGAACATATTCTATGGGTTTGCCTATTAAGACTATGTGACCCGGATTCTTTTGATTGTTCATGTCAACAATTGCATCAAGCGTAGTACTTTTACCGGAACCCGTTATACCGGTTACAAGAATAAGCCCTTTCTTCTCATAGGCCAGGTCAAATCTGCGAGCTACCTGAGGCGGGAATCCAAGTGAGTCAAGAGGGAAAGGTTTAGCATTAATTCTTCTAAAATTTATAGCCAGATAATCTAAGTCCATATACGCGTCAGCACGGAATCGTTGTGATTCATTGAAGATATTTATTTTATAAGAAAAGTCTGAGTTCTGGCTAATCATGAGATTGTCTAACTGTCGTTCAGTAAGTATGCTGCATATCAAAGCGGTTGCATCATCGAAGGAAATTTTCCCGAAATCCTGCAGTGGTTTTTTATCGCCCTGTATTCTATACCAAACTAAATTTCTCGATCCGGAACCACCAATATCAAGATCTGAAGCTTCGAATTCGACCATTTTTCTCAGAAAAACGTCAATTGCTTCTTTAGCCTCGATCTTCATTTCTGAATTATCTTCGAGGATGTTGTTTATTTCTGAAATTCGATCTATCCCTTGGATATATTCTGGGAGATCTCTAAGTTTTTCCGAAAATGAAAACTCCATGTTCCATCCTTATTTTATTCTTACTCTGCTTCTATTTCTCATCATCTTGTTAATGTCAAGTTATTTATCGTTATTTGGGATGTAGAAGATTATTTTGAAAAGCTGTCTAACTCATTGCAATAAAGTAATATAAGTATTTTTCCGCCGAATTTCCATGTAAATTGTCCTGTGTTTATAAGTTATTGAACAACAGTCAGATAAGAAAATCAAAAAAGTTACATTTTTTTTGAAAAAAATCAGAATAATAAGTCTTTTGATAATTACTTTCTCCCGGCTAATGAACTACTAATTCTGCTTTCTAACGTCCCACTTTAAGTGATTTCCAGTTTTGAAAGTATGCGATTTCAGGAATCTAATTAGCGGTAAAATCGGATAATTTTCTTCAATGAAAATACAATCATAATTATCAAAATAATCTGTTAGGTTACTAATTTTTAGATTAAAGTCTGCCAAAATTACAAAATCTTCTTGCATGGTTATGGTATTGATTTGAGTTAAAAAATCTTCAGGTGAAAATTTTATAACCTGCGAGTTATTTTTTATCAGGCTGTCTGCCAATGCAACAAAGTATTGCTTTTCATCTGATGCAATCAAAATAAGGCGCTGTCCGGGTGCAAAAATATCTACAATCCTACTTTCATCAACAGAGTTATTTCTTATATGCAGATTGTCTGCAACTTGTTTAATTCCGCTGAAGATAAACCAACAAGCTATCAACAGAGATGCAATTCGAGCCGTGAGCTTCATATAGTTGGAATGTGACAAGCTTCCTAAAAATCCTAAGGGAATCAGATAAATTGTTGTTCCAACAAAGAAACCCAGGAATAACAACATGCCGTCAATTGCTCCACCCAAATTTACTGCTTTTGATAAAGAGATTAAGAAGGAGGGACAAAAATTTATTCCGGTAAATATTCCCAGTAGAAACCCACTTTTAGTTATGAGTGATGCTTTGGGAATTGAGCATTTTCTCTCAGCTCTATGGGTTCTGACCGTTGTTAGGATAAGATATAATGAAAGAAGAATGTAAGCTATTCCAGTAAAGAGACCTCTGTTTATGGTGGAGATGTTTGAACCGGTGAACCCGGCTAGTGCTCCGAAAGTAAGATAAGAGAAAAATCTGCCTAATGAGATTTCAAATACTGCCGACATACTGTGTCCCAAACTTCTTTTTTCGGTAAGCAAATAGGGAAGATAAATTGGTGTACAAGTCATCAGGCAAATAGTACCGGTAGATATTCCCAAAACAAAACCTTCAACGATAGTTTGTCCGGTCATTTAAACCACATCCACGTGTTTGCTTTATTACTACTTTTTGTTCCCGGATTATTGTAAGCAATTATGGTCAATCTTATAGCATTTCTTGGACACCATGATATACATTCACCACAGGCCACACAGAGTGCTGCATTTATGCTCGCATAGGAACCATGATCAGTAATGGCGTCTTCAGGACAATGATTTACACAATTACCACAACCATTACAGGGACCAGCATCTATCTGATAGACTATTTTCCCGCTGGGGGAATTAGATAACTCTCCTCCATTGCCTGCTTCATCAAATGCCTTGATAGCAAAATAGTAAATAGTACCTGGATTTAGTCCGGTTACATTCATAAATTGATTTGATCCTGAAGTAGCAGGCAAAGGTGGATTAGCAACAGTAATGGCATTTTCCCAGTTCTCTTCGTTTAATGGTTGATTGGAATATTTCACAATGTAGTGATTTGCAGTTCCTTCCTGACCATCATCACCAGGAGCTATCCATGACAGTCGAATAGTATTATTGTTCAAAGCATTTCCTGTAACCACGGATAATACAATTGCTGAAGGGGCAATGATATCTGTGAGAAGTTGAGAAGAGACTACATTGGAAATTTCGGATTGATTATTAAAATCATCATAAGCTTTAATGGCGAAAAAATATTCTATCCCCGGCTCTAATTGGATTACTGTATAAGATTGTTCTGCTCCGGCAGGCAAAGGTTCTGGTGGATTCGGCAACGTCTCAGCAGTGTGAAAGTTTGCTTCAGTTATTTGTTCATCAGATATTTTTATATGATAAAAAGATGCTGTTCCCAGATTACCGTCATCTCCGGGAGCAGTCCATGATAAGAATATATCTTGTTCTGTTGCTTCAGCAGACAGATTGCTTATGGGTGATGGTGAAGTTTGATCACCCAGTATTGATCCCTGAGCGTTGGGACTAACCAAACTATGATTATCCGATTCATCATATGTCTTTATTGAAAAATAATAATTCTGACCAACAATCAAATCCTGGTCGATGATCAGTTCTTGATGATTACCAACTTCCACAGGTATGATATTCTGTTCAATAATTTCTGCTGAACTCCAGTTGTTCTCATCAATTTCGTTCATTGACATCCTTATTTCGTATCCGGCGGCAATGCCCTCATACTCATCATCTCCCGGAGCTGTCCATTGCAATATTACTTCAGCTTCAGCTGAGATTGCCTGCAAGTCGACAATAACTCCGGGTGGAGTTATATCTGTACTAATGAGAGTCGTTTCATTAACGCAATTAGAGATGTCAGAAAGATTGTTGGAATCATCGACTGCTTTAACAGCAAAGAAATACTCAGTCCCTTCAAGAAGACCATTTATCCACATAAATTCTAATTGACCTGATACAAGAGGATTAAGCTCATTTTGATACTCTATGGCTGATTGCCAGTTGTCGGCATCGATGAGAGCTTCCGCATATTTTATTATATATGATTCAGCTCTTCCTGAGAGACCATCATCTCCCACAGCTGTCCATTTGAGTTGAACTGAGTTTGCAGATACATTGTTAATCATCAGATCATTGATTGCTGATGGAGAAGTAATATCCCCTGTTATTTCTGCAATCACGTTGTCTGAAGGCGGAGATTGATTATTGAGATTATCAACGGCAACTATTGAAAAATGATAAGCTACGCCTATCTCTAAATGAGATATCTCCAAAGATTCCGATTCACCCGAATCTGCCGGAAGAAAGCTTATTTCTATCTGTTGATTCTGATCCCAATTCTGCTGAGTGATTTCACTCAAACTATAACGGAGGTCATAAGCAGTCGCTTTACCAGTCAAACCATCGTCTCCAACGGCTGTCCATGATAACGCAATTATATTCTCAGAAGAAATTGCTGACAAATCATTAATCTGTGAGGGAGGAGTTTCATCGATTTCCTCTCCGGCGATTGCAACCTCTCTGATAGTATATGGTGATTTGTTATCTTTCTCATCGATTGCCCTGATTTTCAAGGTTACATTTGCATTGCCTGTTAGACCGGAAATAGTCCATTCTTCGATTTCGCCGGCTTCTTTGGGTAGTGGAGGTGTAAAATCGGTGAATATTTCATTACCCGACAATACTAAAAAATCATATCTATAGGCGCGACCACTAAGAGAGTCATCGCCCGTTGCTAAAAACTGAATATTCAGATATTCGATACTATCTGAAACTGCATTAAAGGGGTTGATGGCAGCGGGGGGAATAATGTCATTCTTTCCAGTAATTGCATCTTCAGGGCAATGGAAGATATTCATACAATCGAGACAGCCAATACATCGATCAGTATCGATATAAACAGTTCCGTTTTTTTCATCTTTTTTTATTGCATTCTGAGGACAATCAAATTTCTCTATGCAATCGTAACATCCGACACAATCAGAATACTCAACTCTAATTGTTTTACTTATCAGAGATTTCTTAACATCATCGGAACAGCTAATAAAGATAAGCAAGGATAAAACTGCAATTATAAAAAGAGTCAATGATCCTTTGTTCATCTCTGACAGCATTATTTTTCTCCGGGCTTCTTTATAGCATCAACCGGACAAACAGAATCGCAAATCCCACATTTTATACATTTTTCAGTGTCAATTACAGCTTTATTGTTGACCAGTGTGATTGCATTTACCGGACATTTGTTTATACAAATCCGACAGCCGATACATTTATCGGGGATGACTCTATAATTTGCAGAATTCACGGTTTCATCCCATTGCGGATTTCCATTCTCATCACGTAAGATGAAGTTATTTTTACCGTCTTTTAAGGTGAAGAGTAAAAAGTTATCTTTGTAGAGGTAACCCGTCAGAGCATATTCAGTTTTTTCATTTATAACAATTTTGCTTTTTTTCAAAAATGATTCAGGTGCGAGAAGAACATTGATATTCAAGGTGTCTGTTTCTACAAGCCAGTTTTCTTCAGACTTTGATAGTTTACTACTTAATTCCAGAAATCTTCCGTTAGCCAGAATTTCATCAGTAATTTTATTATCTTGAGCATAACTCATTAATGCCAACAAAGATAATACAGTTAAAAATAATACTCTTTTCATCTGCTCTCCATTTTAGAAAAATATTGTAGTGCCTAAAGAAAAAGCATTTTGAGTCATAACATCGAGTAAATCAAGATATTGATATCTTATTTGGAACGAATATCTGTCTGACGACAAAAACTCAAGACCTGCTTCATACTTATAAAAATATTCAAAGCAAATATCTGCTTTTGTATTGAGATACAATTGATTCCATAATTTTTGATTGTTCTCTAAAAATACCGAACTGGTTTCATTTTCGGGAGAAAATTTTACTCCGGTCATTAAGTATGAATCTTTTAGAAAATTAGTCAGATAGCTGTATTTTGCAGAAATCCTGAGTAAATTAGAGATTCTGTACAGTTTTGCATTATTTTCGTCATAACATGAATTACTTATCAATGAGATAAATCCGGAGTAGTTATTGCCAATCCTTTTTACATATCTGATTTTTGTTGTGAAGTAGTGTTTCAGTAGAGGATCAAGACTCTCGGAATCATTGTAGTAATAGCTAAAGCTACCTGAAATTATATTGAAAAAGTCGATTCTATGATGATAATCTAACAGCATTCCGTATTGGTTATGATTCAAATAACTCTCTTCATTAAGATCATTCTTGTGATTTCCGAGAACATAGAAATTTATCTTCCCAGTCAATTTGTACCCTGCTCTGATTTGAGCATATAAATCATTATCCATTGAAGAAGTCTCAGATTTATATCCAAGGTTTCTCAAGTTCAAGTAGCCTTCAAAAGAGAAAGAGTCAAGCTGATTTCTACTCTGAATTTTGGTGTTTTGAACATATCGTTGATTTACAATTTGATCTGTGCCAACGATTTGAATAAGATTGGAATTATCCGAAAAATAATACCTATTAGAGGATTCAAGTTTGATATAGTTTTCGGCAGATATATATTCAAGTTTTGCCCGGAAATAATTGAATGCTGGATCTACCAATGATTGTTTACTTTTTTCTTTCAGATGAATTTCATCGAAAAGATAAAATGCAAAATTGTTGATTTTGTGGTCAGCAAGAATTTTCGAGGAGAAGACCGTATTTGCTTTGTCTTTCTTTCTGTTACCTTTAACCGATGCTTTTGTGACAAGAGATTTTACGGAGCTTTCATTACGAAAACTTAGTGAGTTCAGGAATGATATAAAGCATATCGAAATTAGTATTATTAGAAGTCTGTTTTTTCTAAACATTTCTGCCTCAATAAATAGCGTTTTGAGGACAAGCAGAAACACATTTGCCACACTGAATACACTTTGTCTGGTCAATCATAGCTTTATTATCTGCTGAAAATTCAATAGCATCTACCGGACATTTTAGTATACACTTTCCACAAGAATTACACGCTGAAGGATTAATACTAAACACAGATTTTGATACTTTTTCTCAACTTAGAAAAATAAAAAGAACAAACAAGATAAAAAAGAAATAGAAGGCAATTTTTTTCATTTTATTTTCTTGATGGCATTGTAATTACAGGTTTTGATACATATTTCGCACTTAATACATTTATCTGTATCAATTACTGCTTTACCATCAATAATTG